>NZ_JAAFAN010000016.1:0-64405 GCF_010287905.1 Cellulosimicrobium composti | reverse complement strand
CGGCGGGGGGGGGCGCCGGGCCGGGGGGGGGGGGCCCGCGGCCGGACGCGTCGGCTCAGGAGCCGAACGTCTCGTCCATGTCGGCGGCCGCGGTGTCCGCCGCCTCCTGGACGGTGGCGCTGCCGGAGAGGATGGACTGGAGCATCGTCTCGAGCGTCTTCTTGCCCTGGATCTGCCCGTAGAGCGGCGTCACCGGGACGGAGCGCCCGGCCTCGACCATCTGCTGCGCGAATGGCGCGACCATCGGGTCGTCCTCCTGGATGACCTTCTCGAGGAGCGACGTCTGGCCCGGGAAGTAGCCGGACTGCTGGCCCCACGCCTCGGCGAACTCGCCGGTGGTCATCATCTCGACGAACGTCCACGCGAGGTCCTGCTTCTCGGACGCCTCGAACACGCCGAGGTGCGAGCCACCGAGGAACGAGTCGGACAGACCCTCGGTCTGGCCGGGGATCGGGAAGGCGCCGATCTTGCCCTCCATGTCCGGCACGTCGGAGACGATCTTGCCCGGCGTCCAGCTCCCGGAGATCATCATGCCGACCTGGCCCTGCTCGAACGCGGCGAGGAGGTCCGTCTCCTTCCACGTCGTGGCCGCGGCCGTCGAGAACCCGTGCTCGGTCGCGAGGCCGGTGTAGAACTCGAGGCCCTCGACCGACTCGGGCGAGTTCACCTCGGAGGTCCAGGTGTCGCCGTCCTGCACCGCGAGGTCGCCCCCCGCGCCCCAGATGAACGGCATCGCGCCGTACTGGCTGTCACCGGCGACCGGGAACGGGATGATCTCGGGGTTCGCGGCCTTGAGCGCGTCCGCCGCGGCGACGAGCTCGTCCCACGACGTCGGGGCCTCGATGCCCGCGGCCTCGAAGAGGTCGGCGCGGTAGACGACCGAGCGCACGCCCGCGTACCACGGCATGCCGTATACGCCGCCGTCGAGCGTCGCGGACTCGACGAGGCCCGGGACGAGGTCGTCCTCGAGGCCCGCCTCGGCGATGCGGTCGGAGAGGTCGGCGAGCGCGCCGACGTCGGCGAACTCGCCGGTCCAAGTGGTGCCCACCTCGGCGACGTCGGGCGTCGTGCCGCCCGCGATCGCGGTCGTGAACTTGTCGTGGGCGCTGGCCCACGGCTGGAACTCGATCTGGAGGTCGGCGCCGGTCTCCTCCTCGAACGCGGCCGTGACCTCGTCGAAGAACGCGTCGGCGTCGGGGTTGGTGCCCTCCATGATCCAGACGGTGAGGGTCTCGCCCGAGAAGTCGGTGGCCTCGTCACCACCGGTCGTCTCGGAGCCGGACCCTCCACCGGAGCCGCACGCGGCCAGGCCGAGCGCGAGGACGAGGGTGCCCGTGACGGCCACCGTGCTGCGTCGCTGCATGCCGTGACACTTCCTTTCTGTCGGCCGCGGGGGGGACGGCCGGGTCGTGTGCCCTGACGGGGCCGCGCAGGCCGGTCGGCTCGCGCGGTGTGAAACTTACTTCCATCAGTGGACGTATGCGTGAAGATTACTGCCACGCCCGCGCGAACGGAAGCCAGGGCGACAGATGTTGCACGTTCTTAACAATCACCGGGACCCGTGGCGGACCCGGGCGCGTCACGGGACGCGCGCGGTCCACTCCGGCGTCGAGAACTTCGTCCGGGCGAGCTCCTGGGCGCGCTCGCGCTCCTCGGGCGTGACCTTGCCCTCCACCGTGCGGTACCGGGACCGGAAGTGCGCCTTGAACGCCTCGATGACGTCCTCGCGGGCCATGCCCGTCTGCGACCGCACCGGGTCCACGCGCTTGTTCGCGCTCGTCGTGCCCTTGTCGGAGAGCTTCTCGCGCCCGATGCGCAGCACCTCGAGCATCTTGTCCGCGTCGATGTCGTACGCCATCGTCACGTGGTGGAGCACCGCTCCCCCGCGCAGGCGCTTCTGCGCCGCGCCGGCGATCTTGCCCGCCGGCGAGGCGATGTCGTTGAGCGGCTTGTACGTCGCCTCGACACCGAGCTCGGCGAGCGCGCCGAGCACCCAGTCGTCGAGGAACGCGTAGGAGCGCTCGAAGCTCAGGCCCTCGACGAGCGAGCCCGGGACGTACAGCGAGTACGTGATCGTGTTGCCCGGCTCGACGAACATGGCCCCGCCGCCCGAGATGCGGCGTACGACCGTCACCCCGTGGCGCTCGGCACCCTCCGGGTCGACCTCGTTGCGCAGGGACTGGAACGACCCGATGATCACCGCGGGCGAGGCCCACTCCCAGATCCGCAGCGTCGGGCCGCGGCGGCCCGCGTCGAGCTCCTCGGTGAGCACCTGGTCGAGCGCGAGGTGCATCGCGGGCTCCTCGGGCCCCTCGTGCACGATCTCGAACGTGTGGTCGCTCCAGCCGGTCGCGTGCCCCAGCGCACGGCGGACCGCGATCGCGACCGCCTCGGGCGAGAAGCCGACCATCGTCACGTCGTCGCCGAGCGCGCCCTGCACCGCGCTCGCGAGCTGCGCGACCGTCGCCGTCTCCGGCATGCCCGTCAGCGCGCCGTCGATGTCCTCGAGCGCGTCGTCCGGCTCGAGGAAGAAGTCGCCGCTCACCGCGACGCGGGCGAGCCGCCCGGCCTCCACCTCGACGTCGACCGCCACGAGCTTGCCACCGGGGACCTTGTACTCACCACGCACCCGACCACCCTAAGCCCGCCCGCCGTCGGCTCGGGGCGCGGGGCGCCGACCGGGCGAGACGGCGAGGTCACGGGCCGGTCAGCGCGGGTCGACGCCCGCGTGCACCAGGCCGTAGATCGCGGAGTCCGTCAGGGCCTCCCACGCGGCCTCGATGAGGTTCGGCCCGACGCCCACCGTCGACCACGAGGTGGACCCGTCCGTCGTCTCGATGAGCACGCGCGTGACCGCGTCCGTGCCCTGCTCGGTGTCGAGGATGCGCACCTTGAAATCGATGAGCTCGAACACGTCGATCTCCGGGTAGACGCGGCCGAGCGCGAGCCGCAGCGCGTGGTCGAGCGCGTTCACCGGCCCGTTCCCCTCGCCCGTGGTGACGATGCGCTCGCCGCCGGCGTGCAGCTTGACCGTCGCCTCCGCCGTCGCCTCCGTACCGCGCGAGCCGGCGCGCTCGACGATCGTGCGCCAGCTCTCGACGCGGAAGTACGGCGGCCGCTCGCCCGTGAGCTCCTCGCGCAGCAGCAGCTCGAACGACGCGTCCGCGGCCTCGTACGTGTAGCCGCGCGCCTCGTCGTCCTTGACGCGGTTCGTCACGCGCGTGAGGAGGTCGCCCTGACCCGAGAGGTCGAACCCGAGCTCGCGGCCCTTGAGCTCGATCGACGCGCGGCCCGCCATGTCCGACACGAGCATGCGGATGTCGTTGCCGACCGCCGTCGGGTCGATGTGCTGGTACAGGTCCGGGTCGACCTTGATCGCGCTCGCGTGCAGGCCCGCCTTGTGCGCGAACGCGCTCGCGCCGACGTACGGCTGGCGCGCGTACGGGGAGATGTTGGTGATCTCGCTGATCGCGTGCGAGATGCGCGTGACCTCCTCGAGCCCCTCGCCCGTGAGGGTGCGCAGCCCGTGCTTGAGCTCGAGGTTCGCGACGACGGTCAGCAGGTCGACGTTGCCCGTCCGCTCGCCGTAGCCGTTGACCGTGCCCTGCACGTGCGCGGCGCCCGCCTCCACGGCCGCGAGCGTGTTCGCCACCGCGCACCCGGAGTCGTTGTGGGCGTGCATGCCGAGCAGCGTGTCGCCCGGCAGCGCGTCCCGCCCGTGCGGCAGGCCCACGGCGTCGCGCAGCTCCTCGACGATCTCGGCGACCCACGTCGGCAGCATGCCGCCGTTCGTGTCGCACAGGGCCACGACCTCCGCGCCCGCCTCGAACGCGGCCTGCACCGCGGAGCGCGTGAACGCGGCGTCGTGACGGTACCCGTCGAAGAAGTGCTCGGCGTCCACCACGACCCGGCGACCCTCGCCCACGAGGAACGACACCGTGTCGGTGATCATCGCGAGGCCCTCGTCGGGCGTCGTGCGCAGCGCGCGCTCGACGTGCCGCACGTCGGACTTGGCGACGAGCGTCACGACCGGCGCCTCGGAGTCCACGAGCGCGCGCACCTGCGGGTCGTCCCACGCGCGCAGCCCGGCCTTGCGCGTCGCGCCGAACGCCGCGAGCACCGCGTTGCGCAGGTCGAGCTCCTTGGCGGCGCGGCGGAAGAACTCGGTGTCCTTGGGGACCGCGCCCGGCCAGCCGCCCTCGATGAAGCCGACGCCGAGCTCGTCGAGGAGCGGGGCGATCGCGAGCTTGTCGGCGACGGACAGGTTCATGCCCTCCTGCTGCGCGCCGTCGCGCAGGGTCGTGTCGTACACGTGGAAGACCCGCGCCTCGCGGTGGCCGGTCGCGGGGGTCGTCGCCGAGGTCATGGTGCCTCTTCCTGCCGTTCGTCGTGCGGGCGCCCGTGCGCCCGCCGTTCTGGTCCGTCTCTCCCAGGACGCCGGGTCGTCGCCCTCGTGAGGCCCTCAGGCCCGGCGGCCTGCCGCCGGGCGGGGGTGGTGCCCAGCAACAAAAAGACCCCCCGAGGGTGCGGGAGGTCTGCGCGTCCGGAAGGTGCTTCCGGGCGCGCTACTCGATAATGAGCTGGGAGACGAGGTGTGTCACAGGGCACATGGTGCCACAGGTTCCGCGACGATGGACACGAGCGTCCATCCACTGAGCCGCCCGCCGTCCGGCGGCGTCCGAGCGAGGAGTGACGATGAGCGACCCGACACCCGGCGGGTACGACCCGCAGAACCCCCCGACGCGCCGCTACGGGCAGCCACCCGTCCCCGGCCAGGCCCCGCCGCCCGCGGTGCCGCCGTCCGCGGCGCGCGGCGACTTCCCGCCGCCGGGCACGCCAATGAACCCCGCGGACCCGCGCCTCGGCGTCGAGGCGGGCCGCTTCTGGGCCGGGGCGGCCGCGACGGCGCTCGTCGCGGCGCTCATCGGGCTGCTCGGGGTGATCATCTTCGAGCGGATCTTCGACATCACGCTCGTGCCGCCGCCCGACCTCTTCGGCACGGGGTCGCGCCAGGCGGCCTGGGCGATCGACGGCGCGATCCTCGCGCTGCTCGCCGCGGGCGTGCTGCACCTGCTCATCCTCAGCACGCCACGGCCGCGCGCGTTCTTCGGCTGGATCATGGCCCTCGTCGTGGTCGTGATCGCCGTGCTGCCGTTCGCGTGGTCGAGCGACACGACGGCGGCCGCCCTCTCCGGCCTCATCAACCTGCTCATCGGCGTCGCCGTGTGGTCGCTGCTCGCGGGCGTCGCGGGACGGACCATCGTCGCGAGGCCGCGCACCGTCTGACGCCCGGCCCGCACGACGACGGGCGCCACCCGTGCGAAGGTGGCGCCCGTCGTGCGGTGCGGGTCGTGCTCAGGCGAGACGGCGCATCCAGCCGTGGCGGTCGGCCGCGCGGCCCGTCTGGATGTCGGTGAGCTCCGAGCGGATCGTCATCGTCAGCGACCCGGCCTCGCCGCCGCCGATCGTGAGGTCGAAGTCGGAGCCGGCGAGGCGCCCGATGGGCGTGATGACCGCGGCGGTGCCGCACGCGAACACCTCGGTCACCGAGCCGTCGCGGATGCCGGCCAGCACCTCGGCGAGCGGGATGCGGCGCTCGACCACGTCGTGTCCGCGGTCGGTGAGCAGCCGGATGATCGACGAGCGCGTGACGCCCTCGAGGATCGACCCGCTGAGCTCGGGCGTCTCGACCGAGCCGTCCGCCTTGACGACGAACACGTTCATGCCGCCGAGCTCCTCGAGGTACGTGCGCGTCGCGGAGTCCAGGAAGCAGACCTGCTCGCACCCGTGCTGCTGCGCGACGACCTGCGGGAGCAGCGACGACGCGTAGTTCCCGCCGCACTTGGCGTCGCCGGTGCCCCCGGCGCCCGCGCGGCTGAACTCGCGGTCCACCCAGATCGACACGGGCTTCACGCCGCCCGAGAAGTACGGCCCGACGGGCGAGGCGATCACGAGGTACTCGGCCTCGAGCGACGGCCGCACGCCGAGGAACGCCTCCGACGCGTACATGAACGGGCGCAGGTACAGGCTCGCCTCGTCGCCGGTGGGGACCCAGTCCACGTCGGTGCGCACGAGCGCGGTGATCGAGCCGAGGAAGTCGTCGACCGACAGCGCGGGCAGCGCGAGGCGGTGCGCCGAGCGGGCGAAGCGCGCGGCGTTCGCCTCCGGGCGGAACGTCCACACCGACCCGTCGGCGTGCCGGTAGGCCTTCATGCCCTCGAAGATCTCCTGCGCGTAGTGCAGGACGGCGGTCGCCGGGTCGAGCAGCAGGGGGCCGTACTTCTCGATGCGGCGGTCGACCCACCCGTCGGTCGAGTTCCAGCTGATCCTCGCCATGTGGTCCGTGAAGACCGTCCCGAACTTCGGGGCCGCGATCGCGGCCTCGCGCTCGGCGGGCGGCGTCGGCGAGTCCGTGGGGCGGACGTCGAAGAGGGCGACGAGGTCGTCCTCCGAGGACGACGGCTGGTGCTGCGCTGCGAGGGTGCTCATCATGAGGCCTTTCACCTGGCGACCCGGGTGGTCTCCGCCTAGTTTTCCACGACCGTACGGCTCGTGCGGCCGTCCGCGCGAGGGGACGACGACGGCAGGGGCGTCACCGGGTCAGAACGGGAGGGATCCGGTCCTGGGGCGATGACGACCGAGGTGCGGGGACTGCGGGCGAACCGGTGCCAGGGCCCTGGACGGACCCGGACGGCGTGTCAGCCGGCGACGCGAGCGGCGAGCTCGCGGCCCACCTCGGCCGTCGAGCGTACTCGGCTCCCCCGCTCGGCGAGGTCGGCCGCGACGGCCGCCTCGACGCGCTTCGCCTCGTCGCCGAGGCCCAGGTGGTCGAGGAGCAGCGCGACCGAGAGGACGGTCGCCGTGGGGTCGGCCTTGCCCTGGCCCGCGATGTCCGGCGCCGAGCCGTGCACCGGCTCGAACATCGACGGCGCGGTGCGGTCCGGGTTGATGTTCGCCGACGCCGCGAGGCCGATGCCGCCGGTGATCGCGGCGGCCTGGTCGGTGAGGATGTCGCCGAACAGGTTGTCGGTCACGATGACGTCGAACCGCGACGGCTTCGTCGTGAGGAAGATCGTCGCCGCGTCCACGTGCAGGTAGTCCGTGGTGACGTCGGGGAACTCGGCGTTGACGGCCTCGACCGTGCGTCGCCACAGGTGCCCGGCGTGGACGAGCACGTTGTGCTTGTGCACGAGCGTGAGGTGCTTGCGCGGGCGCGCCTGCGCCCGGGCGAACGCGTCGCGGACGACGCGCTCGACGCCGAAGGCCGTGTTCACGGAGACCTCGGTCGCGATCTCGTGCGGCGTGCCGGTGCGCAGCGCACCGCCGTTGCCGACGTACGGGCCCTCGGTGCCCTCGCGCACCACGACGAAGTCGATCTCGCCCGGGTCGGCGAGCGGCGACGTCACGCCCGGGTACAGCTTGCCCGGGCGCAGGTTGACGTAGTGGTCCAGCGCGAAGCGCAGCTTGAGCAGCAGACCGCGCTCGAGCACCCCGGACGGGACGCTCGGGTCGCCGATCGCGCCGAGGAGGATCGCGTCGTGGCCGCGGATCGCGTCGAGGTCCGCGTCGGTGAGCGTCTCCCTCGTCGCGTGCCAGCGCCGCGCACCCAGGTCGAACGGCGTCGTGGAGACCTTCACGTCCGAGCCGGCCACCGCCGCCTCGAGCACGGCGAGACCCTGCTCGACGACCTCGGTACCGATACCGTCGCCGGCCACGACTGCCAGATCAATGGTGCGCGTCATGCCGGCGAGCCTACGCCCTCAACCACTCCTCGGGACGGCAGTCTCACGTCTCGGACGCGAGTCGAGTTGCGCGAGACGGCACGGGCAGGCACTATTAGGAAACTTTCCTAAAGCCCGTCGAAGGACCGCCATGACCGCGCCCACCTCGTCGAGGATCCCCGGGACCCCCGGCCTGCTCCGCACGATCAACGACCGCGCGGCGCTGGAGCTCCTGCTCGACTCCGGCCCTCTCACGCGCTCGCAGATCGGCGACCGCACGGGCGTCTCGCGGCCGACCGCCTCGCAGATCGTCGCACGGCTCGAGCAGAGCGGCCTCATCGAGCCGACCGGGTCCGTCCAGGGGGCGCGCGGGCCCCAGGCCACCCAGTACGCCGTACGCACGGACGTGCTCGTCGGGCTCGCTCTCGACGTCGTGCCCGACGGCGTCCGCGCGAGCGTCGTGGACGCGCTCGGGCGTACTCTCGGCGAGACGACGGTCACCTCGGGCCCCGACCGCTCTGCGGCCGCCGACGTCCGCACCGCGCGCGCCGAGGCGTGCGCGGCCGCCGGCATCCCGGTCGCGCGCGTCGCGGCCGCCGTCGTCGGCGTCCAGGCGGCCGTCGCGCCCCGCACGGGCGACATCGCGCTCGTCGGCGAGCTCCCCGGCTGGCCGCGCCAGAACCTGCGCGGCCACCTCGAGGACGTCCTGGGTGTCGGCGTCCGCGTCGAGAACGACGTCAACCTCGCGGCGATCGCCGAGCGCGACGCCGGGCGCGACGAGCAGAGCTTCGCGCTCCTGTGGCTCGGCGAGGGCATCGGTCTCGGCGCGTGGCTCGACGGCCGGCTCCACCACGGCACCGCGGGCGGCGCCGGCGAGATCGGCTACCTGCCCGTGCCCGCCACCGGCGTCGACGACTCCGTCAACGTCCAGGACCTCGTCGGCGGGCTGCGCCTCGTCGAGCTCTGCGCGCGCGCAGGGGTGCCCGGCGTGACCGAGGAGACCCCCTACGCCGCGGCGGTCGACGCGATCCGCGCGCACGCGGGCTCCCCCGCCGTCCACGACCTCGTCGAGGACCTCGCACGGCGCGTCGCGATCGTGCTCCAGCCGGTCGTCGCCATCCTCGAGCCCGACGCCGTCGTGCTCGGCGGACCGACGGGCGTCGCGTGCGGCGCGGCGCTCGCCGAGACGACGGTCGCCGCGCTGCGCGCCACCGACCAGCGTGCAGGGACGGTCGTCGCGAGCGCCGTCCCCGAGCTCGCCGTCCTGCGCGGCGCCCGGTCCGTCGTCGCGCAGGACGTGCGCACCCTCCTGCTCGCCGCGGCAGGACGACCGGACCACCCGGTCGTCGCGCCCCCGGTCCCGGGGTAGACCTCTTCACCTGCCCCGCGAGCGGTGGCCCGCCGACCGTGGCACGGCGGGCCGCCGCTCACCCCGCTCAGCGCGGGTAGCGCAGCTCGAACCGCTCGCACACGAGCGGCATGTCGGGCGAGAACTCGCGCTCGAGAACGCGCCGGAAGTACGTCTCGTGGCCCGCGCGCCACGCCTCGAGCGAGCGGTCGTCCTCCCCCTCGGCGCGCGCGAACTCCGCGTCGACCTCGTCGAACGGGACGATCTCCACCGACGTCGTGCGGATCAGCGCCCGGGGGTGACCCTGGCCGTCGAGCAGGATGGAGAGCTCGCCGACGCGCGGGACCTGCTCCCCCGAGTCCTCGTACTCCCACAGGGCCGACGACGTCGCGGTCTTCTCGCCCGTGAGCACCGCCTCCAGCAGGTCGTCCGCCAAGGCCGGGTTGTCCCCGAACGACCACGCCGGCGGCGGCACCGTCTCGGCCACCGTCGTCCCGGTGACGACACCGACGCGCGCCATCCCGGCGCTCGGCCGGGCCAGCTCCCAGAACGCCAGGATCTCTGCCCCACGCTCGTCCACAGCCGTCACGTCCTCGGCCACCGGCTCCCCCTCGTCCGCTTCACGGGTCATGACCCTATCGTCGCGCACCCGAGGGCGATCTGCCCGGTCTCTCGCCATTCGTCCCCGTCGTGTCGCGGACGCGAGAGCCCGCACGGTCACCCCGCGTCGCGCGCCACCGCCGCGACGACGTCCCGCACCGGGCGCAGCACCACGCCCAGACCCGCGACCTGCGCGAGGCCCTCCTCCGTCGTCCCCGACACCGCGTCCGGCACGACGACGACCCGCAGGTCCCGCTCGCTCGCGTCGGTGACCGTGGCGCGCGGGCAGTTCGGGAAGTTGCACCCCGCCACGACTACCGTGTCGACGCCCCGCTCGCTCAGGAGCTCCTCGAGCGGGGTGCGGTAGAACGCGCTCCACCGCGGCTTCCACAGGGCCACCTCGTCCGGCCCCAGCTCCTGGGCACGCCCGGCGAGCAGCGTGGGCGGGTCCAGCGGAGGCGCACCCGGCGGCACGAGCTCGGGGAGGATCGCGGAACCCGGCGTCCCGGGCCGCACCACGGGCGCCCCGGCCGCGACCGCAGCGCGCCGCACCCGGTCCACGTCGTCGCCGTCGTACAGCCGCACCACGTGGACCACGGGGCGCCCGGCGCGCCGGTACGCCTCGACGAGCGAGACGAGACCCGGCACGACCGCCCGCGTGCCGGCGACCGGCGTGCTGCCGCCCTCCGCGAAGTCGACCTGCGTGTCGATCACCAGCAGGGCCGACGTCCCCCAGTGCGGCGCCAGGAACGGGTCCACCCCTTCGTCCCGCGTCGCAGCCGCCGTCGTCGTCATCGCTCTCCTCCGTCGGGTCCAGATGGTGCCGTCGCCCGTCGCGTGCCCCACGCCGGGCGGCCCGACAGCACGAGGAGGGGGGGGGGGGGGGGGGGCGGGGGGGGGCCCCCCCGGGGGGGGGGCGCGCGGCGGCGGGGGGGGGGGGGCGGGAGGCCGAGGAACGAGGCCGGATGGTCGATCGCGCGCGCCGCCGCCCCCTCCTCGAGACGAGCGACGACAGTCAGGTCAGCGTGCGGCGCTGCCCTCGGTACTCACGGTCGGGCAGGCACCTCCCGCCGACTACGGCAAGGGCTCCTTCGTCGCCCTGCCTGCGTCAGCGTGCGGCGCTGCCCTCGGTGTAGTCGGCGTCCTGCTGCTTCCACGCGAACAGCGAGCGCAGCTCCTTGCCGACCTTCTCGATCGGGTGCTGCGCGGCCTTCTCGCGGAGCGCGGTGAACTCCGGCGCGCCGGCGTCCTGGTCGTCGATGAAGCGCTTGGCGAACGCGCCGGACTGGATGTCCGCGAGGACGCCCTGCATGTTCTCCTTGACGTGCGCGTCGATCACGCGCGGGCCCGAGACGTAGTCGCCGTACTCCGCGGTGTCGGAGACGGACCAGCGCTGCTTGGCGATGCCGCCCTCCCACATGAGGTCGACGATGAGCTTGAGTTCGTGCAGCACCTCGAAGTACGCGATCTCCGGCTGGTAGCCGGCCTCGGTGAGGGTCTCGAAGCCGTACTGGACGAGCTGCGACACGCCACCGCACAGGACGGCCTGCTCGCCGAAGAGGTCGGTCTCGGTCTCCTCGGTGAACGTCGTCCTGATGACGCCGGCGCGCGTGCCGCCGATCGCCTTCGCGTACGACAGCGCGACGTCCCAGGCCTGGCCCGACGCGTCCTTCTCGACGGCGATGATGTCCGGGATGCCGCGGCCCGCGACGAACTCGCGGCGCACGGTGTGGCCCGGCGCCTTCGGGGCGACGAGGATGACGTCGACGCCCTCGGGGGCCTCGATGTAGCCGAAGCGGATGTTGAAGCCGTGCGCGAACGCGAGCGTCTTGCCCGTGGCGAGGTTCGGCTTGATCTCGTCGTTGTAGATCGAGCGCTGGTGCTGGTCCGGCGCGAGGATCATGATCAGGTCGGCCCACGCGGCGGCGTCCGCCACGGACTTCACCTCGAAGCCCTCGTCCTGGGCCTTCGCGACGGACTTCGAGCCCTCGCGCAGGGCGACGACGACCTCGACGCCGGAGTCGCGCAGGTTCTGGGCGTGCGCGTGGCCCTGGCTCCCGTAGCCGACGATCGCGACCTTCTTGCTCTGGATGATGGACAGGTCGGCGTCGTCGTCGTAGAACAGCTCAGCCACGATGGATCTCCTCGGTTCTTCGGTGGGGGTGCGGTGTCTGCGGGGTGGGACGTGCCCGGTGCGCACCGACGCCCCGTGGGGTCTCGGTGCGAGGGTAGGCGATGGTCAGGCCGAGCGGACCACGCGTTCCAGCGCGCGGTCGGTGATGGAGCGGGCCCCGCGCCCGACGGCGACGGTCCCCGACTTCACGATCTCGCGCACGCCGTAGGGCTCGAGGGCCCCGAGCAGCGCGTTGAGCTTGTCGGCGGTGCCGGTCGCCTCGACGGTCACGGCGTCGGGCACGACGTCGACGACCTTGGCGCGGAAGAGGTTGACGACCTCCAGCACGCCCGTGCGGTTCGCGCCGTCGGCGCGGACCTTGACGAGCAGGAGCTCGCGCTGCACGGACGCGGCCGCGTCGAGCTCGACGATCTTGATGACGTTGACCAGCTTGTTGAGCTGCTTGGTCACCTGCTCGAGCGGGCGCTCCTCGACGTCGACGACGACGGTGATGCGCGAGATCTCCTCGTGCTCCGTGGGGCCCACGGCGAGGGAGTGGATGTTGAAGGCGCGGCGGGCGAACAGGCCGGCGACGCGCGTGAGCACGCCGGGCTTGTTCTCGACGAGCACCGAGAGGGTGTGGCGGGACATGGCGGGTCAGTCCTCCCGTGACAGGGGTCGGATCGAGGCTGCGTGGCGCACCGCGCTCAGTCCTCTCGGTCCCACGCGGGCGAGATGCCCCGCGCGTACTGGATGTCGTCGTTGCTGACGCCGGCGGCGACCATGGGCCACACCATCGCGTCGCGCGAGACGTTGAAGTCGACGACGACGGGGCGGTCGTCGATCTCCATGGCGCGCTTGATCGCGGCGTCCACCTCGCCCATGGACTCGACGCGGATGCCCTCGCACCCGTACGCGTCGGCGAGCTTGACGAAGTCGGGCACGCGCGCCGTCCCGTGGCCGGTGTGGAGGTCGGTGTTGGAGTAGCGCTGGTCGTAGAACAGCGTCTGCCACTGCCGGACCATGCCGAGCGAGCTGTTGTTGATGAGCGCGACCTTGATCGGGATCTCGTTGATCGTGCAGGTGGCGAGCTCCTGGTTGGTCATCTGGAAGCAGCCGTCGCCGTCGATAGCCCACACGGTGGCGTCGGGGCGGCCGACCTTCGCGCCCATGGCCGCCGGGACGGAGAAGCCCATCGTGCCGAGGCCGCCCGAGTTGAGCCACGTCCGGGGGTGCTCGTAGCGGATGAACTGCGCGGCCCACATCTGGTGCTGCCCGACGCCCGCGACGTAGATCGACTCGGGTCCGGAGAGCTCGCCCAGGCGCGAGATGACGTACTGGGGCGCGAGGTGGCCGTCCTCCGGCTCGGAGTAGCCGAGCGGGTACGTCTCGCGCCAGTCGTCGATCTGGCGCCACCACGCCTCGACGTCCGGCTTGCCCTTCGCCTCGTGCTCGCGCTCGAGCTCGGGCAGCAGGTCGGAGATGACCTCCTTGAGGTCGCCCACGATCGGCACGTCCACGTCGCGGTTCTTGCCGATCTCCGCGGGGTCGATGTCCGCGTGGACCACCTGCGCGTGCGGCGCGAAGCTCGACAGCGCGCCCGTGACGCGGTCGTCGAAGCGCGCGCCGAGGGACACGACGAGGTCGGCCTTCTGCAGGGCCGCGACGGCGGGGACCGTGCCGTGCATGCCCGGCATGCCCAGGTTCTGCGGGTGCGTGTCGGGCACCGCGCCGCGCGCCATGAGCGTCGTGACGACGGGCGCGCCCGACAGGTCGACGAGGCGGCGCAGCTCGGCGGACGCGTTGGCGCGGATCACGCCGCCGCCCGCGTACAGCACCGGCCGGCGCGCCGACGCGAGGAGGCGCGCGGCCTCCTTGATCTGCTTGCTGTGCGGCTTCGTCACCGGGTGGTAGCCCGGGAGCTGCACGTCCTGCGGCCACGAGAACGTCGTGCGGGACTGCATCGCCGACTTCGCGATGTCCACGAGCACGGGGCCCGGGCGGCCGGTCGAGGCGATGTGGAACGCCTCGGCGATGGTGCGCGGGATCTCGTCGGGGTCGGTGACGAGGAAGTTGTGCTTGGTGATCGGCAGCGTGATGCCGACGATGTCCGCCTCCTGGAAGGCGTCGGTGCCGATCGCGGACGCCCCGACCTGGCCGGTGATCGCGACGAGCGGGATCGAGTCCATGTTCGCGTCGGCGATCGGGGTGACGAGGTTGGTCGCCCCGGGGCCGGAGGTCGCCATCGTGACGCCGACCTTGCCCGTCGCGTGCGCGTACCCCTGCGCGGCGTGGCCGCCGCCCTGCTCGTGCCGCACGAGGATGTGCCGCAGGCGCTGGGAGTCCATGAGCGGGTCGTACGTGGGGAGGATCGCACCGCCCGGGATGCCGAAGACGACCTCGGCGCCGACCTCCTCGAGCGAGCGGACGATCGACTGCGCGCCGGTCATCTCCTCGCCCTGCGAGGCGCCGGCGGACGCGCCGGCCGGACGCGCCGTCGCGGCGCGCCGGGCGTCGCCGCGCGGGGCGACGGACGCGGGCGTCGGGGCGGGCTTCGGCGCCGCGGGTGCGGGCGCCGCGGCGCCCGGTCGCGGAGGTGCCGGGGTGGGTCCCTGGGCCATGGTGTCTCCTGCGTGTCGTGGCCTCGGCCCGGCGGGCGCCCCGGGGGGGCGCGCCCCCGGGAGCCGGAGCCGCCCGGGGTGGTGGGGTCGTGCTGGTCGCGGGGTGCGGTGCCGGTCCTCGCGGGTCTCGCGGGGTGCGGCGCTGCGGTGGCCGGGGTGGGGCCGTCCGCGGTCGGTGTGGGGTTGTGGTGGCAACAAAAAACCCCTCGAACCCGGGATGTCGGGCTGGACGAGGGGTGAGCGCGCTGACGAAGCCTGGTGGCGTGGCCTCAGCCGGCGCGCTCAGGAAGTACTACGAGAAGGATCGTCTGCACGGCATGGGACTGTACGCCCATGTTTCGGGGATGTCACGTATCGAGGCGCCCGTCTCACGCACTGGGACGCGCAGCGAGGTCGCGCATTCGGCGCAGCACAAGGCCCTCCCACGCGGCGAGGTCCGCGACGGCGCCCGACCGGCCGTCGTCGTCCCGCTCGGGGTGGGTCGTGAGCAGGACGGACGCGTCGTGCCACCCCGCGAGCACGTCGGCGGGGACCTCCTGCGGCGTGCCGCCGACGTTGACGACGACGAGCAGCTCGTCGCGCGTCACGGTCCCGTCCGCGCGGGGCGTGTCGAGCGCGCGCGTGAACGCGTAGATCGCGTCGTGCTCCGGCAGGAGCATGCGGAAGTCGCCGAGCGCGACGACCGGCTCGTCGTGCCGCAGCGCGACGAGCAGGCGGTAGAAGTGCAGCACGGAGCCGCCGTCCGCCCAGGCCGCCTCGGCGTTGATCGTCACGTGGTTCGGGTTGACCTCGAGCCACGGGGTGCCCGTGGTGAACCCGGCGTTCGCGGTCGCGTCCCACTGCACGGGCGTGCGCGCGTGGTCGCGGCTCGCGTGCGCAAGGACCGCGAGCATCTCGCCGTCGGTCCGCAGGCGCGGCCCGCCGGCGCGTCCCGTGAGCTCCTGGAAGTAGCCGAGCGACTCGACGTCCTGGTACTGCTCGATCCGCGTGAACGGGGCGTTCGTCATGCCGAGCTCCTCCCCCTGGTACACGTAGGGGGTGCCGCGGTGCAGGTGCAGCAGGAGCGCGAGCGCCTTCGCGGACGCGACGCGGTGCGCGGGCGAGTCGTCGCCGAAGCGCGAGACCACGCGCGGCTGGTCGTGGTTGTCCCAGTACAGGGCGTTCCAGCCGCGCTCGGCGAGCCCGGCCTGCCAGCGGCCGAGCGTCGCCTTGAGGTCCGCGAGCCGCCACCGGACCGGGTCGTAGCGCGTCGCGCCGTGGTCGATGCCCATGTGCTCGAACTGGAACACCATGTCGACCTCGCGGCGCTCCGGGTCCGTGTAGCGCACGCCGTGCTCGACCGTGACGCCGGGCGTCTCCCCCACGGTGAGGATCTCGCGTCCCTGCGCGAGGTAGGGGGCGAACACCTCGCGGTGCATCTCGGCGAGGAACTCGTGCACGCGCGGGCCGTCGGTGTAGTGCGGGCTCCCGTCACCGTACGTGCCCCAGTGCACCTCGCCGTCGGGCAGCGAGCCGTCGGGCGCGACGTCCTTGGAGATCAGGTTGATCACGTCCATGCGGAACCCGTCGACGCCGCGGTCGAGCCACCGCCGCATCATGGCGTGGACGGCCCGGCGGACCTCCAGGTTCTCCCAGTTGAGGTCGGGCTGCTTGGAGTCGAACAGGTGGAGGTAGTACTCCCCCGACGCCGGGTCGAACCGCCACGCGCTGCCGCCGAAGAACGAGCGCCAGTTGGTGGGCTCGGCCCCTGGTGCCCCGGGCTCCATCCCGGGGCGCGCCGGGCGCCACCAGTACCAGTCGCGCCGCGGGCTCTCGGGCGACGACCGCGACTGGACGAACCACGGGTGCTCGTCGCTCGTGTGGTTGACGACGAGGTCCATGACGAGCTTCATCCCGCGTGCGTGCAGGCCCTCGATCAGGGCGTCGAGGTCCGCGAGCGACCCGAACAGCGGGTCGACGTCCTCGTAGTCGCTGATGTCGTACCCGTTGTCCGCCTGCGGCGAGCGGTACACCGGCGACAGCCACACGACGTCGACCCCGAGCCGCTCGAGGTGGTCGAGCCGGCGCGTGATGCCGGGGAGGTCACCGACGCCGTCGCCGTCGGTGTCCTGGAACGACCGCGGGTACACCTGGTAGACGACGGCCCGCGTCCACCAGGGCGCGTCGCCCGGTGTCCCGGCACCGGGCCACCCGCCGCGCGGTGCGTCGTCGGTCGCGGTCCTGGCAGCCTGCGTCATCGCCCGTCCTCTCGCGTGGTGCCTGCTCCCACCCTGCCCGACGGCGCCCGACGACGCGCGCCCGCACGCGTCGTCACGTCCATGCGACGGCGTCGAGGAACGGGCCGAGCACCGCCGCGGTGTCCGCCAGGTCCTCGCCGTCGAGCTGGGCGAGGACCATGGCCGAGCGCTCGCCGCCGGCCACTCCGACGAGCACCTTGCGCGGTGCCCCCGGCGTGGCGAACGAGCAGTCGACGACGGGGCGCGGCGCCCCGAAGGTCGTGTCGTCGTGGAGCCGCTCGCAGACGCCGCCCTGCCGGGCGATGCCGACGGCCACGGAGAGCATCGTGTCCTCGGACCCGACCTCGGCGTCGCCCGCCCAGACGATGAGCTGCTGCTCGTCGTCGTCCGCCGCGGTCGCCGCGAAGACGACGCCGTCGGGCAGCTCGTCCCCGACCGGCTCCCACCCGTCCGGCACCACGAGGCTCAGTCCGCCGTCGACCGTCACCCGCTCCTCCGGCCCGGGCGACGGGCTCGACGCGTCGCTCACCGCGACGCGCGGGAGCCCGCACCCCGCGAGGGTCAGGGCGGCGAGCAGGACGACAGGACCACGGAGGAAACGGTGCATTCCGCCAGTCAAGCAGCCGGGAGACCCCGTTCCGCCGTCGTCCACAGGCCCGGTTCGGGGGCGTCCGCCGTCGTGCGCACGCTCACCACGAGCCGGCTCCCGCGAACGACGTCGGGGCCGGCTCGACGCCCAGCACGTCGCGCAGGACGGCGAGGTCGTAGGTGCGCTCGAGCGCGAGGTGGCTGAGCGCGTACCGCGTCAGACGCGGCGGCTCCGGGCGGCGCAGGCGGCGCGCGACGGTCTCGACCACGCCCGCGAGCGCCCACGCCGGACGGACGGGGACGGCGACGACCCGGACGTCGGTGCCGCGGCGGCGCAGCGCGTCGACGAGCGCGTCGCGCAGCACGACCGGCTCGGCGTCGGCGACGTTCGCGACGAGGATCCCGCGGGTCGCTCCTGCTCCCCCGTGCCCCGCACGCGCCGTCGCGTCCGGGAGCGCGACGGCGGCGCGCACCGCCCCGACGAGCGTGTCCACGTGCGTGAGCGACTGGAGCACGCGACCGCCGCCGGGCAGGACGAGGCGGCCCCGTCGCACGGCGCTCTCGACGCGCGGCAGGAGCGTGGTGTCCCCCGGCCCGTACACGGCGTGCGGTCGCAGCACGACGACGGCGCCGCGGTCGGGGTGGCGTGCGGCGTCGCGGGCGAGCGCACGCTCCGCCTCCGCCTTCGTGGCGCCGTAGGCGTCGAGGTACCGGCCGACCGGCGCCTCCTGCTCGCGCGCCCGCACGCTCGGCCGGTACGGGTCGTACACGCTGCCCGAGGACACGTGCACGAACCGTGCGCCCGGGAAGGTCGCGCGCACGGCGCGCGTCCCGTCGACGTTGGTGGCGCGCGCGACGTCGAGCGCGCACCAGTCGGAGACGGCGGCGCCCGCGTGCACGACGGCGTCCGCCGCGGGCGGGTCGGCGAGCGGCCCCGCCGTGAGGTCCCACGCGAGGTGGCGGGCGCCGTCGACCCGGGCGTCGCGTCGCGACGTCGTCCACACGTCGTGGCCGTCCGCGACGAGCCCGCGCGCGACCGCGCCGCCGACGAACCCCGACGCGCCGGTGACGACGACCCTCACGCGGACGCGCCCTCGGCGGAGCGCGCCGCGACCGCCGTCGCGGGGACGAACGGTGCGGCGGCGCGCGCGAGCGCCGCCCGGTCGGGCTTGCGGGAGCGCCCGGCGAGCGGGACGCGGTCGGCGACGAGCACGACGTCGGGCAGCGCGTCGTGGTCGAGCACGTCCGGCAGCGCGGCGCGCACGCGGGCGACGAGCGGGTGGTCGGGGTCGAGTCTCACCGCCGTGCCGTCGTCGGCCCGCGGACCGCGCGCCGCCGCGTCGTCGCGCCCCGGGGCGTCCACCGCCGCGGTGAGGACCAGCGCCACGCGCTCGTCGCCGTCCACCTGGGGCACGCCGACGAGCAGGGCCTCGGCCACGCCGTCGAGCGCAGCGACACGCGGTTCGAAGAGGCCGGGGTAGATGTTCGTCGTGCCGCGGATGATCATGTCGCGCGTGCGTCCCACGAGCACGACCCGGCCGCGGCCGTCGAGGCGCGCGAGGTCGCCGGTGCGGTGCTCCGCGGCGCGCGGGCCCGCGCCGCGGGCGGGGGCGTCGAGGTCGTGCAGGTAGCCGGCCATGAGCGACGGGCCGGACAGCACGAGCTCGCCGACGACGGCACCGTCGTCGGCGGGGTCCGCGTCCTCCACGGGGTCGAGCCGCGCGACCGTGCCGGGCAGCGGGACGCCGACGAGGTCGCCGTCGCCCGCGTGCGCGAGCTTCTCCTGCGCCTCGACCACCGCGACGGGCAGGATCTCCGTCATCCCGTACACCGCGACCCACCGCGTGCCGGGCAGCACGCGCGTGGCGCGCTCCAGGAGCGCCCGCGTCACGGGCGCGCCCCCGACGAGCGCGACGCGCGGGCCGCGCGCGGGCACGACGCCGCCCTCGACCGCGTCGAGCAGCGCGGTGACGTCCGCCGGGACGAGGTAGGTCCCGGCGGCACCGTCGAGCTGACGCGCGAACGTCGTGATGTCGCGGCTCGGCGGGTCGGCGGGCACGGACCACGTGGCGCCCGCGAGCAGCGCCGGGACGCCGAGCAGCATCTGGTCGGTGTGCACGACGTCGCCCGGCGCGAGCGCGAACACGTCGCGCAGCAGGTCGCACCCGGCGAGCAGCGACCCGGCTGTGTGCACGACGGCCTTGGGCTGCGCCGTCGTGCCGGACGTGAAGACGGTGAGCGCCTCACGTCCCGGGTCGAGCGCGGGGAGCGCGTCGCGGTCGACGCGACCCGCGGCGAGGCGGCGCGCCGCGCGCGAGCCGCGCGGGACGCCGGGCAGCCAGGGCCCGGCGTGCACGTGGCGCAGCGGCAGGCTCGCGTAGTCCGGCAGGAGCAGCCCGCGCGACCGGGCCAGACGGCGCAGCGGACCGCGCGAGACGGCGTACAGGAGCGACTCGGTCGTCGCGAGCGACGGCCCCGCGGCGCCCACGCGGGCCGTGAAGAGCTCGGGCGTCGAACCCGGGTCCACGAACACGACCGTGCCGCCGGCACGCACGACGCCGAACGCGAGCACGACGCCAGCGGGCCGGGGCCGTACGGAGAACAGCGCACGGTCGCCCGGGGCGAGGCCGTCGGCCGCGAGCGCCGTCGCGGTCGCCTCGACGCGCCGCGCGAGGTCGGCGTACGTCGTCTCCTCGCGCACGCGGGCCCCGCGCCGCCCGGGGCGGGTCCAGCGCCGCAGCGCGACGGCGTCCGCGGACGCGTGGCCGGGCGCGCCCCGCGCGAGGATCGGGGCGAGCAGGTGGCGGGTCGCGTCGTCGGGCGTGGTCACGCCGCCTCCCGCGCGGTCGGCCGCCGCGTGGCGTCCGCGCCGCCGACCGTGGCACGGACGACGAGCGAGCGGTACGCGGGGATGAGCACGCCGCGCGCGACGGCGCGCTCCACGACCTCGAGGCCACGCCCCACCTCGGCGACGGGCTGCAGCGCGTCGAGGACGGCGTCGACCTGCGCCATGGCGAGGGGCATGCCGAGGCAGAAGTGCGGGCCGGCGCCGAACCAGAGGTGGCGGACGGCCGGGTCGACGGGTGCGTCGGGGTCGAACGGCCCGGCGTCCTTGCAGCACGAGACCGTGGCGATCACGACCCGGTCCCCCGCGCGCACGCGGACCTCGCCCACGGTGGCGTCGGTGCGCACCGAGCGCAGCATCGCGGGCGTCGGGGCGGTGACGCGCAGCGCCTCCTCGACGACCCGGCCACGCAGCGCGGCGTCGTCGGCTCCCCCGCCCGCGAGGAGCGCGGGGAGCCAGCCCGTGTCCGCCGTGAGCGCGACGAGTCGCGGCACGAAGGACTGGATCGTCTCGGTGCCGGTGAGGACGAACGCGCCGACGGCACCCAGCGCCTCGTCCTCCGAGAGTCCGAGCTCGCGCATGCGCCCCGGAACGGTCGAGGGGTCGCCGTCGCGGTAGGCGTCGCGGGCGGGCGCCGACAGGCGCGCGAGGACGGCGCGCGCGTGCCGCACCTGCCCGGGCGTGAGGCTGCGCCGGTGCAGGCGCACGAGGCCGACGACGGACTGCGCGGCCGTCATCGCATCGCGCACCGCGGCGTCGGTCGGCGGCAGGCCCGTCATGGCGCAGATGACCGTGCCCGCCATGGCCGCGGTCTCCACGACGAGGTCCACGCGCTCGCCCGCGAGGAGTCGCGGGGCGAGCCCGGCGAGGACGTCGGGCACGCTCACCGCGACGAGCTCGCGCACCGCGCGCGGCGTGAACAGCCCGGACAGCGCCCGCCGGAGCCGCGCGTGATCGGCTCCCTCCATGTTGAGCAGCACGGACGGGCCGAGCACGGGCGTCCACAGGTCCGACGGCGAGCCGGGGCCGACCTTGGTGAAGCGCTCGGTGTCGAGCAGCACGGCGCGCGCGGTCGCGGCGTCGGACACGACGACGCCGATGCCCGGGACGCGCACGACGGGCCCGCGGCGGCGCAGCGACCGGATCGCCGGGTAGACGACGGGATGGGCGCCGCGCTGGACCCGTTCCTCCCAGCGCATCGCCGCGGCGAGCGCCGCGGACCCGGCCGCGACCGGCGCGGCAGCCGTCGTCATCGGATGTCCACCACCTCGGGGCGGTACCGATGGTCCGCGTACCAGCCGAGCGTGCGGACGAGCCCCCAGGCGTGCGCGCGACGCGTCGACGCGCGCACCACGACCTCGCGGTGCGCGCCGTACCGGCGCGTGAGGCGGCGCACGGCGTTGACGAGCGCGCGGTCCTCGTGGACGTCCTCGATCGCGGTGCGCGGGAAGCCGCCCGCCTTCTCGTAGAGCTCGGCCGTGATCGCCATGTTGCAGCCCGGGGCCATGACGTACGGGCCGAGGTAGGACGGGTCCTGGTTGCCGGGCCGGAAGCGCCCGAACGTGCTCGCGACGCTCACCGCCGCGGACAGCACGCCCTGCTGGACGCGCGAGACGGGGCGGTCGTCGGTGCGCGGCACGAGGCGCCCCGCGACGAGGTCGTGACCGCTCGCGAACGCCGCGCGCACGCGGCGCGTCCAGTCCGGCAGCGGCAGGCAGTCGGCGTCGGTGCGCGCGAGGTGCGTGGCACCGCCCGCGATCGCGGCGCGCATGCCCGTGTCGGCCGCCGCGCCCGTGCCCTTCTGCGGCTCCTCGACGACGCGCCACCGCGTCATGCCCCACGCCGCGGCGGTCTCGCGGACGAGGTCCCCCGTGCCGTCCGACGACCCGTTGTCGACCACGACGAGGTCGAAGTCGGTGTCCTGCTGCGCGCGCAGGGCCTCCAGCGTCGCGACGATCCCGTGCGCCTCGTCCCGCGCGGGCACCACGACCGCGAGGCGCTGCGGCCCCGTGACGTGCCCCGCGAACCGGCGCGCGCTCACAGCCGCACCACCGTGGCGCCGATGCTGATGCCCCCCGCGAGGCCGACGAGCACGACGACGTCGCCCGGGCCGACGCGGCCCGTCTCGAGCGCGGTCGCGAGCTGGAGCGGGAGCGTCGCGGACGCGACGTTGCCGTGGTCGGCGACGGTGACGAGCGTGCGGCCGGTGGGCAGGCCGAGGGCCGCGTGCACGTCGTCGAGGTACGCGACGGCGACCTGGTGGACCGCGACGAGCGCGACGTCGTCCCACGTGAGGCCCGCGCGGCCGAGCGCGTCGAGGACGACGCCCGGCCCGAGCGCGAGGAACGCGTCCCGCAGGCGCGAGCCGTCGATCTCGAAGTAGGTGCGCTCGAGGTCGCGGGGGTGGGCGGTGCCGCCGCCGGGAAGCATGCCGACGTCCCAGTGCGTGGACTCGGCGCCGAACGCGCTCGCGAGGATGCCCCGGGGCGCGGGCGCCCCGGAGGCGTCGCGCGCGTCGGCCTCCGCCGGGGTCGCGCGCCGCACGAGGACGGCAGCCCCGGCGTCGGACATCGTGTACCCCGGCGCCGAGAGCAGGTACGTGGCGCGGTCCGGCACGTCCCAGCGCACCGCGCGCGACGGCGCCTCGCCGCACGCGACGAGCACGGTGCCGTAGCGGCCCGTCGCGATGAGCGCCTCGGCGACCTCGACCGCGTTGAGCACCGAGTTGCACGCGTTCTTGACGTCCATGACCGGGGACCGCACGCCGAGCTTCGCCGCAACGATGTGGCTCGTCGCGGGCTCGACCATGTCCTGGCTCGCGGACGCGAAGAGCAGCAGGTCCACGTCCGCGGGCGCGAGGCCCTCGGTCGCGAGGAGCTTCTCGGCCGCCGCGACCGCGAGGTCGGACGCGTCCCAGTCGTCGGGCAGGACGTGGACCTGGCGCACGCCCGTGAGGCGGGACACCATGGGGACGCGGGGGGCCGCGCCGGGGTTGCGGGCGGCGAGCGTGCGCTCGGCCTCGCGCACGTCGACCGTCCGCTCGGGCAGGTGCACCCCGACGGCGGCGATCACGGCCGCGGGGCGCGCCGGTGCGAGGAGCGGGCGGGACGCCGCCCCGGGAGAGTTGTCAGGCACCCGCGACACAGTAGCCAAGCGCGCCCCCTCCCACGGCCGCCGTCCACACGGCCCGATGGGGTGAACTGCCCATCCACAGGCGTGCGTCCGCGGGGCTCCGGAGGCGTCGCGTGCGCCAGACTGACCCGGTGACCGCCACGACGACCCCCGCCACCACGACCACGGAGCGCCGACGCGTCGTGCCCACCACGCACCAGGAGCTGCGCGTGCTCGCCGCCGCCCGCCCCGCGATGGCGGGCGTCCTCCTCGCGGGCGGCGCGGTCGCCGGGCCGCGGCGCGACGGCCGGGGCGGGCTGCGCAAGGTGCCGGGGCTCGGCTGGGTGACCGCGGACCCGACGGTCGGGCGGCGCGTCCTCACCGACCACCGGCACTTCACGATCGTCGGCGAGGGCGGGGTCGGTCACCTGTGGGCGCAGATCCTCGGCGACTGGGTCCTCGACCTGTTCGACGGCCCGGGCCACCACGACCTGCGCACGCGCTCGCGCGAGCTGTTCACGGAGGCGAGCGCCGCGGCGCTCGTCGACGGCGCGTGGTCGGCCGCCCTGGACGAGGCGCGCGCGACGCTCGCCGCCGGCGGGACGGTCGACGTCGGCAGGCTCGCCCGCGAACTGGTGGGCCGCATGATGATCTCCCTGCTCGGCATCCCCACGCCCGGCGGGGCGTCGTCGCCCGGCGGCACGGACGCCGTGCCGAGCGACGACGACGCGCTCGCGGCCTTCGCGACGGGCGAGCGCCTCGCGTCCATCGCGCTCGGCAGCGCGGGCTCGACCTACCTCTCGGCCGGGCAGGTCGCGGCCGCGCGGGAGATCGTCGCCGAGCTCACGCGGGGCGTGCCCGACGGCTGGCGGCACGCGCCCGCGGACCGCCTGCTCGGCCGGTGCCGCGAGCTCGGCCTCGGGCTGGAGGAGACGACGGGGCTCGCGAGCCTGCTCATGGTCGCGGGCACGGAGACGTCGGCGTCCGCGATGGCTCGCACGACCGCGCTCCTCGTCGACACGGGCGAGCAGCACCGGCTGCTGCGCCTCCTGGCCGACGAGCGCGCCCGTCCGGTCGTGCGCGCCGCGGGCGAGCCCGACGTCGTGGAGAACGCGGTCCGCGAGGGCCTGCGCGTGACGAGCCCCGCCTCCGTCATCGGCCGTGGCGTGTCGGCGGACGTCGAGGTCGCGGGCCGCACGCTGCGCGCCGGGGAGCGCGTCATGATCCTCACGTGGGCGGCCAACGCCGGGGTCGGCCCGTTCCGCGCGGACCGCCCCTACGTGCGCGAGACCCGCCAGCTCTGGTTCGGCGCCGGGCGTCACCTGTGCCTCGGGGCCGCGCTCGCACGCGCCGAGATCGCCGCGCTGCTGCACGCGCTGTGGGACGACGGCGTGCCCCTGCGCGTCGTGTCGCGCCGCGCCAAGCGGCGGGTCCTCGTGCCCGGGTACGACGAGCTCGTCGTCGCGCGCGCCTGACCACCGCACGGACGCGGGGCGTCAGCCCTGCGGCGTGACGCTCCACGTGCCCGCCGTCTTCACGGCCAGGACACCGGGCAGCGCGAGGTCGATCGTCTCGGTGAACGCCTCCGAGTCGCCGAACATGCGCGACGCCTCGCGCGTGACGCCGAAGTACCGTCCCTGGAACGAGTCGCCCTGACCCGCGGGCGTCCAGGACACCTCTGCGCTCGTGGCCGTGCCGTCGAGGCGCAGGACCGTCGAGCCCGTGCCCTGCTGCGCGCCCGTCACGGGCGGCAGGTCGTTCCAGCTCTCGAGCCGGACCGACCAGTCCCCCGTCGTCTCGAGCCAGATCGACTGCCGCGGGTCCGAGTCCTCGAACACGTCCATGAGGTACGACCCGGTCGCCTCGCCGAGCGTGCCGGGGTACGGGGTGACCTCGGTCGGCGCCATGAAGGCCCGGGTCTGCGCGCAGTCGCCGCAGTCGAGGTGCACGACGACGGCGAACTCGCCGTCGCGCACGAACGTCACGGCGGCGCTGCCCGTCCCGCTCGCCGTGGCGGGCGCGCCCGCCGCGACCGTGCCCGCGTCGACCGCCTGGGCGGGCGGCTCCGTGGGCCGGTCCGCGAGCGGGTCGGCGGCGTCCTCCGTCGGCTCGTCGGTCGGATCCTCGGTCGGCGCCTCGGTCGCGTCGGTGGCCGTCGACGCGCTCGGCGGCGGGGTGGACGGCTCTGGGTCCGGGCCGGCCGTCGAGCACGCGGCGAGCGTCGCGGCCGCGGTGAGGGCGACGACGAGCGCCGTCGCACGACCGCGCGGGGGTCGTGTGCGGGAGGGGATCATCCGGACAGCCTCTCAGACCGCCTCGACGGGGTGCCGGTCAGTCGCGCGCCTGCCACGTGCACACGCACGCCTCGTTGCCCTCGGCGTCGGCGAGCACCCAGAACGCGGGAGCCCGGCGGTCCGAGACCAGGTGCCCGCCTGCCGCGATCGCCGCGGTGACGCGCCGCTCGGCGACGTCGTGCGGCACCGTCACGTCGACGTGGATCCGGTTGCGCTGCTCGCGCGGCGCGTCCATCTGCTGGAACCAGAACGCCGGACCGTGCGCGGTCGGGTCGTGCAGGTCGGGGGCCGGGAGCCCCGGGGCGCCCTCGTCGTAGCCCAGGACGGCGCGCCAGAACGGCTGGACCGCGGTGCCGACGAGCGTGTCGACCGCGATCTCCAGGCTCTGCACCGCCGTCGGGTCCGGCCGCAGGTCGAGCTCGCGCGCCGCGGCGGAGATCTGCCGCGCGAGCGCGACGTCGCGGTGGCTGATCCCGCCGACGTCGTGGGACGTGAGCCGCACCGTCACGGTGCCGTAGCGCAGGTCGACGTCCGGGTGGTGGTTCGCCGCCTCCGCGAGCTCGCCGATCGCGTCGACGAGCTCGACCCCGGCCGTGAACGACCCCGTCCGGTACAGCGCCTGGACCGTGCCGAGGAGGACCCGCCAGTCCTCGACGCCGTCGCTGTCGTGGAACTGCCGAGCGGTGATGCGGTCGTCCGCGGTCTCGGTCATGCCGGCCTCCGGTGTGCGTCGCTGCGGTGCTCCGACCACGCTAGCGGGCGCCGGCGACACCCGCGCGTGCCCGGCTACTCGAGGATCGCGCCGCGCGACGCCGACTGGACGAGCTTGGCGTACTTCGCGAGCACCCCGCGCGTGAACGTCGGCGGCAGCGGCGCCCACCCGTCGCGGCGCGCGGCGAGCGTGTCCGCGTCGACGAGCAGGTCGAGCGTCTTGCTCGCGACGTCGAGCCGGACCCGGTCGCCGTCGCGCACGAACGCGATCGGGCCGCCGTCGACCGCCTCGGGTGCGACGTGGCCGACGCACAGGCCGGTCGTGCCGCCCGAGAAGCGGCCGTCGGTGAGCAGCAGGACCGTCTTGCCGAGCCCCGCGCCCTTGATCGCGCCCGTGATGGCGAGCATCTCGCGCATGCCCGGGCCGCCCTTGGGCCCCTCGTACCGGATGACGACGACGTCCCCGTCCGTGATCGTGCCGTCCTCCAGGGCGTCGAGCGCCGCGCGCTCGCGCTCGAAGACGCGCGCGGTGCCCTCGAACACGTCCTCGTCGAACCCGGCGGACTTCACGACGGCCCCCTCGGGCGCGAGCGACCCGTGCAGGATCGTGATGCCCCCGGTGTGGTGGATGGGATCGTCGAGCGCCCGCAGGATCTTGCCGTCCGGGTCCGGCGGGTCGATGTCGGCGAGGTTCTCCGCGACGGTGCGACCCGTGACGGTGAGCGCGTCGCCGTGCAGCAGCCCGGCGTCGAGCAGCGCCTTCATGACGACGGGCACTCCCCCGATCCGGTCGACGTCGTTCATGACGTAGCGCCCGAACGGCTTGAGGTCGCCGAGGTGCGGCACGCGGCTCGCGACCCGGTCGAAGTCGGCGAGCGTGAGGTCGACCTCGGCCTCGTGCGCGATCGCGAGCAGGTGCAGCACCGCGTTGGTCGACCCGCCGAACGCCATGACGACGGCGATCGCGTTCTCGAACGCCTCCTTGGTCATGACGTCGCGCGCCGTGATGCCGAGCCGCAGCAGGTTGACGACGGCCTCGCCCGAGCGGTGCGCGAACGCGTCCCGGCGCCGGTCCGCCGAGGGCGGAGCCGCCGAGCCGGGCAGCGACATGCCCATCGCCTCGGCGACCGACGCCATCGTGTTCGCCGTGTACATGCCGCCGCACGCACCCTCGCCGGGGCAGATGGCGCGCTCGATGCGGTCCACGTCCTCCCGGCTCATGAGCCCGCGCGCGCACGCGCCGACGGCCTCGAACGCGTCGATGAGCGTGACGTCCTTCTCCGTGCCGTCGGACAGCTTGACCCAACCCGGCATGATCGAGCCCGCGTAGAGGAACACGCTCGCGAGGTCCAGCCGCGCCGCGGCCATGAGCATCCCGGGGAGCGACTTGTCGCACCCGGCGAGCAGCACGGTCCCGTCGAGCCGCTCCGCCTGGACGACCGTCTCGACCGAGTCCGCGATGACGTCGCGGCTCACGAGCGAGAAGTGCATGCCCTCGTGGCCCATCGAGATGCCGTCGGAGACGGAGATCGTCCCGAACTGCAGCGGGTAGCCGCCGCCCGCGTGCACGCCCTCCTTGGCGCCCTGCGCGAGCCGGTCGAGCGACAGGTTGCACGGCGTGATCTCGTTCCACGAGCTCGCGATGCCGATCTGCGGCTTGCCGAAGTCCTCGTCGCCCATCCCGACGGCGCGGAGCATCCCGCGCGACGCCGTCGCCTCCAGGCCGTCCGTGACCTGGCGGGAGCGCGGCTTGAGGTCGAACTGTTCGGTGGTCATACCCGAGTATCACCTCCGGGCGTGACCTGGGCCACGACGACGCACGGGCTCCCCGGCACGCCCGGTGCGGCAGGATGCCGTCCGTGACTCCCGCAGCCCCGCACGGCGCCCGTCCGCGCGCCGCCCGCCGCCCCCGGTCCCTCGCGCTCCTCGTCGCCCTCGTCGTCGCCGCCACGACGGCGTGCACCGCCCCGGCGCCTCCGGACGACGCCACGACCACGACCACCCCGACGTCGCGAACCTCCCCCTCGGAGCCTCCCGCGACGGAGCCGACCGAGACCGAGGAGCCGCCCGCGTCCGACGACGCCGGCGCCGCCGAGTCGCCCGAGGAGGCGTTCCGCGCGTGGCTCGCCGCGAGCCGGGCCCCGGACGTCGAGGTCGCGTGCGGCTACATGGAGCCCGCGCTCGTGGACCGGATGGTCGCGGAGATGACGGCGCAGGGCTGGCCGGGGATCACCGACTGCGCGTCGATGGTGACCACGACCGCCGCGCTGTACGCCGCGCTGGGCTCCGTGGCCGACGTCGAGATCCAGGTGCGCGAGGAGCGCCCCGACGCCGTCGTGCTCGGGGTCGTGTACGCGAGCGGAAGCTGCGGCAGCGCGGTCATGGTCCCCGACGGCACGAGGTGGCGGATCGGCGAGCAGTCGCAGGAGGAGTGCTGACGCACCGGGTACCGACGACGGGCCCGCACCTCGTCAGGTGCGGGCCCGTCGTCGTCGGGTTCAGCGGCCGCGCTTGATGAGCGACACGTCGCGCACGGCGCCGCGGTCGGCGGACGTGGCCATCGCGGCGTACGCCTGGAGCGCCGGCGAGACGTAGCGGTCGCGGTCGACGGGCTGCCACGGGTTCTCGCGCGCCTCCATCTTGGCGCGGCGCTCGGCGAGCACGTCGTCCGGCACGTTGAGGCGGATGAGGCGCGTGTCGACGTCGATCTCGATCTCGTCGCCGTCCTCGACGAGGCCGATCACGCCGCCCGCGGCGGCCTCGGGCGAGACGTGGCCGACGGAGATGCCCGACGACCCGCCGGAGAAGCGGCCGTCGGTGATGAGCGCGGTGACCTTGCCGAGGCCGCGGCCCTTGATGAACGACGTCGGGTACAGCATCTCCTGCATGCCGGGGCCGCCCGCGGGGCCCTCGTAGCGCACGACGACGACGTGGCCGGGCTGGACCTGCTTGGTGAGGATCTTCTCGACGGCCTCGTCCTGCGACTCGCAGACGAGCGCCGTCCCGACGAAGTGGAAGACGTCCGGGTCGACCCCGGCGGTCTTGAACACGGCGCCGTCCTCGGCGAGGTTGCCGCGCAGCACGGCGAGGCCGCCCTCCGCGGTGTACGCGTGCTCGAGGTCGCGGATGCAGCCGTTCGCCGCGTCCGTGTCGAGCGACTCCCACCGGTTCGACGTCGAGAACGCCTGCGTCGTGCGCACCCCGCCGGGGGCGGCGTGGAAGAGCTCGACGGCGCGGTCGGTCGCCTTGCCGCCGCGGACGTCCCAGTCGTCGAGCCACTCGCGCAGGGTCGGCGTGTGGACGCTCGTGACGTCGTGGTCGAGCAGGCCGGCGCGGTCGAGCTCACCGAGGAGCGCGGGGATGCCGCCGGCGCGGTGCACGTCCTCCATGTGGAAGCTCGGGTGGTTCGGCGCGACCTTCGACAGGCACGGGACGCGGCGGCTGATGCGCTCGATGTCGGTGAGGTCGAAGTCGACCTCGGCCTCCTGGGCCGCGGCGAGGATGTGCAGCACGGTGTTGGTCGAGCCGCCCATCGCGACGTCGAGCGCCATCGCGTTGGAGAACGCCGCCTTGGTCGCGATGGAGCGCGGCGCGACGGAGTCGTCCTCGTCCTCGTAGTAGCGCTTGGCGAGCTCGACGATCGTGCGGCCCGCCTCGAGGAAGAGCTCCTTGCGCGCGGCGTGCGTCGCGAGCGTCGAGCCGTTGCCCGGCAGGGACAGGCCGAGCGCCTCGGTGAGGCAGTTCATCGAGTTCGCGGTGAACATGCCCGAGCACGACCCGCACGTGGGGCACGCGTTCTCCTCGACCTGCGCGAGCGCGGCGTCCGACACGTCGTCGTCGGCCGAGTAGTTGATCGCGTTGACGAGGTTGAGGGGGGTCCTGGCGACGCCGTCGGCCACGACCGCCTTGCCGGCCTCCATGGGCCCGCCGGACACGAAGATCACCGGGATGTTGAGCCGCAGCGCCGCGTTGAGCATGCCGGGCGTGATCTTGTCGCAGTTGGAGATGCACACGAGCGCGTCGGCGCAGTGCGCGTTGACCATGTACTCGACGGAGTCGGCGATGAGGTCGCGGCTCGGCAGCGAGTAGAGCATGCCGCCGTGGCCCATCGCGATGCCGTCGTCGACGGCGATGGTGTTGAACTCCTTGGACACGCCGCCCGCCTCGCGGATCGCGGACGCGACGAGGTCGCCCATGTCCTTGAGGTGCACGTGGCCGGGGACGAACTGCGTGTACGAGTTCGCGATCGCGATGATCGGCTTGCCGAAGTCGTCGGCGCCCATGCCGGTCGCGCGCCACAGGGCGCGGGCACCGGCCATGTTGCGGCCGTGGGTGGATGTCCGAGAGCGCAGCGGGCGGCTCATTCCGGGTCAGCTCCTTCGACGGGGGGCCGCGACCGATCCTCCGGCCGCCGGGTCACATTACGCCTCCCGGCACGGCCGCGGGCGAGGCGTCCGCCTCGTGGTCGTCGCGGTACGTACGTAGCCGTAGCGGGGCTACGTGATGTCCACGCGATCCGGACGTAAGGGTTGAACCGCCGGATCCGCCCCTGCCACCGTGGTCGGGCACGCACGGCCGGGGACCGCCGCGGCTCTCGACGACGAGCGGCACCGCGCGGCGCAGCCCGCGGGGCCCCGGCGCCGGCCGTTCCTCAGACCGCACACCCGAGGGGGCACCTCATGTCCACGTCCACCGCTCGCACCGCGCCGCCCGGCGCGTCGCCCGGCGCGTCGCCCGGCGCGTCGCCCGGCGCGTCGCCCGCACCCCGCCGCGCTCCGGCCGGTCCCGTCACGCAGCACGACGTCGTCACGCGCGCGCCCGCCCGCGTCGCCCTCGCGCTCGCTCGCGTCGGCACCGCCGTCGTCTTCCTCTGGCCGTTCGCGGACAAGCTCCTCGGGCTCGGGTACGCGACGCCGCGCGAGCGCGCGTGGCTCGCCGGCGCCGCCCCCACCCAGGGGTACCTCGAGCACGGCGTCCAGGGGCCGCTCGCGGGCGCGTTCACCGCGACGTCCGGGCCCGTCACCGACTGGCTGTTCATGCTCGGCCTGCTGGGCGTGGGCCTCGCGCTCCTGCTGGGCGTCGGGCTGCGCGCGGCCGCGGTGAGCGGCGGTCTGCTGTTCGTCCTGCTGTGGCTGTCGCAGTGGCCGTTCTCGCCCGGCTCCACCAACCCCGTCGTCGACCAGCACGTCCTCGTGGTGCTCGTGCTCGCCGTGCTCGCGACGACGCTCGCGGGCGACACGTGGGGGCTCGGGCGCCGCTGGGCCGCGCTGCCCGCCGTCCGTCGGGCGCCCTGGCTGCGCTGACCCGCGCGCGGCCGGGGCCGGTCAGGCCCCGGCCGTGTGCGCGCCCTCGAGCTCGTCGGCGTGGCGGATGTGCCGCGTGACCCACGGCGCGAGCGCGAACAGCGCGAGCGCGAACACGAGCGTCACGGCGCCGATGCTGCCGAAGTACGCGGTGTCCGAGGCGCCCTCGGTGACCTGCACGACCTGGGCCGTGATCGCCTGGCCCGCCGCGGGCGCGAGGAACCACAGCGCCATCGCCTGCGACCGGAAGGCCCTCGGCGCGAGCAGCGTCGTGGCGGCGAGGCCCACCGGAGACAGGCACAGCTCGCCGAGCGTCTGGATCACGTAGACGAGCACGAGCACCCACGCGGGCGCCTTGCCGTCGCCGACGACGGCCGACGCCGCGGCGAGGAAGAGGAACGACACCGACGCGAGCGCGAGGCCGATCGCGAACTTGTTGGCCGTCGTCGGGCGGTCGCCGGTCTTGATCCAGATCCACGCGAACACCGGCGCCAGCAGGATGATCGACAGCGGGTTCACGGACTGGAAGAACTCCGGGCTGATGCCGATGCCGAAGATGCTCAGCTGGGTGCGGTCCTTCGCGAACGCGGACAGCGTCGTGGCGGCCTGCTCGAAGATCATCCAGAACAGCATCGCCGCGACGAACAGCGGGATGTAGGCGATGACGCGCGGGCGCTCCGCGTCGGTGACGCGCGGCGAGCGGTACATGACGACGAAGTACGCGATGGGCGCGAGGAACGCGAGGTAGGACATCGTGTCGATGAACGTCGTGATGTCGAACCCGCCCGAGATGAGGACGGCGACGAGCCCCACGACCACGACGCCCGCCGCGATGAGCGCGAAGATGCGCGCGATCTTCGCGCGCTCCTCGGGGCGGACCGGGTTCGGCACGTGCGCGCCCGCCTCGCCGAGGAACCGCCGGCCCGCGACGAAGAACACGAGCGCGACCGCCATGCCGACCGCGGCGACGGCGAAGCCGGCGTGGTAGCCGCCCCAGGCGCGCGCGGCGCCGACGAGGAAGGGCGCGACGAACGAGCCGATGTTGATGCCCATGTAGAAGATCGAGAAGCCGGAGTCGCGCCGCGGGTCGTCGCGCGCGTAGAGCTCCCCGACCATCGAGGACACGTTGGGCTTGAGCAGGCCGGTGCCGAGCGCGACGAGCGCGATGCCGACCATCGAGAACCCGGCACCGGGGATCGTGAGGCTCACGTGGCCGGCCGCGATGATGATGCCGCCGTACAGGACGGAGCGCCGCGAGCCGATCACGCGGTCGGCGAGCCACCCGCCCACGACGGACAGCAGGTAGACGCTCGTGCCGTAGATCGAGACGAGGGCGAGGCCCGTCGTCTCCGCGATCCCCAGGCCGCCGTTCGCGACGGTGTCCGTGAGGTAGAAGAGCAGGATCGCGCGCATCCCGTAGTAGCTGAACCGCTCCCACAGCTCCGTGGTGAAGAGCGTCAGCAGCCCGCGGGGGTGCCCGAAGAACGCGTGGTCGCCCTCGATCGCCCCCGCCGCCGGGCCCACCGGGCCCTCGTCCTGCGACGCGCCGACGACCGCCGCCGTGCCCGGGCCGACGGGGGGCGCGCCGGGGTCCGGCTCCGTCCGTCCTTCGCGCCCGAGGCCGCGGCGTCCCGCGTCCTCCTGCCCCTTCGGGTCGTCACCGTCCATCCTGCGATGCTCCCACCGGCGTGCCGGACCGGCGACCGTTAGCGTGGCCGGATGCCGACCCTCTGGTGGTGCCGACGCGACCTGCGCCTCGCCGACAACCCCGCGCTCGTCGCCGCGGTCGAGGCCGCGCGCGCCGCCGGCGACGAGGTCGCGGCGCTCTACGTGCTGGACCCGGCGCTGTGGGGTGCCGCCGGCGGGTCGCGCCGCGCCTACCTCGCGCGCAGCCTCGCCGCGCTGGACGAGGCCACGGGCGGCAGGCTCGTGGTCCGCCACGGCGACCCGCGCGAGGTCGTGCCCGCGGTCGCGCGCGAGACGCGCGCCGCCGAGGTGCACGTCGCGGCGTCGTACGAGCCGTACGGCGTCGCGCGCGACGAGGCGGTCGAGGCCGCGCTGCCCGACGCCGGCGCGCGCCTCGTGCGCACGGGCTCGCCGTACGCCGTCGCGCCGGGGCGCGTGCTCACGCGCACGGGGACGCCGTTCCAGGTGTTCACGCCGTTCCGCGAGGCCTGGGTCGCGCACGGCTGGCGCGACCCGGTGCCGCGCCCGCGCGAGATCCCGTGGGCGACGCTGCGCTCCGACGGCGTCCCGCCGGACCCGGGGACGGACGCGCACCTGCCGGCGGCGGGCGAGGCGGCCGCGCGCCGACGGTGGCACGAGTTCGTCGCCGACCGGCTGGCGGGCTACGCGACCGAGCGCGACCGCCCGGACCGGCCCGCGACGTCGGGCATGTCGATCCCGCTCAAGTGGGGCGAGCTCCATCCCCGCACGCTGCTCGCCGACGTGCGGAGCGCGCTGCACGACGGGCTCGTGCCGTCGGACGACGCGCTCGCGTACCGGTCGGAGCTCGCGTGGCGCGAGTTCCATGCCGACGTCCTGTTCCACCACCCCGACGCCGCGCACCGGTCTTTGCGCCCGGTCGTGCCCGAGGACGCGTGGGCCGAGGGCGCGGACGAGGACGCGTACCTCGCCGCGTGGGCCGCCGGCCGCACGGGCTACCCCCTCGTCGACGCGGGCATGCGCCAGCTCCTCGGCGAGGGGTGGATGCACAACCGGGTCCGGATGGTCGTCGCGTCGTTCCTCGTCAAGGACCTGCACGTGCGCTGGCAGCGCGGCGCGGCGCACTTCATGGCGCACCTCGCCGACGGCGACGTCGCGCAGAACCAGCTCAACTGGCAGTGGGTCGCCGGGACGGGGCGCGACGCGTCGCCCTTCTTCCGGATCTTCAACCCGGTGACGCAGGCACGGAAGTTCGACCCCGACGGCACGTACGTGCGCCGCTGGGTGCCGGAGCTGCGCGGCGTCGAGGGCCGGGCCGTCCACGAGCCGTGGACGCTCCGCGAGCGGCCCGCGGGCTACCCCGAGCGGATCGTCGACCACGCCGTCGAGCGCCGGGTGTCGCTCGACGACTTCGAGCGAGCCCGGCGCTCCTGACCTTTTTTCAACCGAACGGTTGACCAGCGCCGAGGGCGGGCGTAGCGTCTTAGTCAACCGATCAGTTGAGAAGAGGCGTCCGACCCGGGCGCCGCGAAGGAGGTCCTGTGACGGCCGACCCGCTCTCGCGCGTGTTCTCGGCGCTCGCCGACCCCACGCGCCGCGACATGGTGGCCCGGCTCGCGTCGGGAGACGCCAGCGTGGGCGAGCTCGCCCGGCCGTACGACATGTCCGTCCAGGCGGTGTCCAAGCACCTGCGGGTGCTCGAGGACTCCGGACTGGTGACCCGCACGACGGACGCCCGGCGCGCCCCCGTGCACCTCGAGGCGGAGGTCCTCGATCTCATGACGGCGTGGATCGAGCGTTACCGGCGTGAGGCCGAGGAGCGGTACCGCCGCCTCGACGACGTCCTGCGCGACCTGCCCGACCAACCGGGCACCACCGAGAACGACCCGACGACAGGAGCAGCACCATGACCACCACCGGCACCCACGAGACCGAGATCGTCGTCCCCACGGACCTCCCGATCGTGCGCATCGTGCGCGAGTTCGACGCGCCCGTCGCGAAGGTCTTCAGGGCCCACGTCGACCCGGACCTCTTCGCGCGCTGGAACGGCCCGCGCAACCTCACCCAGCGCACCGAGCACTGGGACGTGCGCACCGGCGGCGCCTACCGCTACGTCCACGTGGACCCCGACGGCAACGAGTACGCGTTCTTCGGCAGCGTGCACGAGGTGCGCCCGGACGAGCTCATCGTCCAGACGTTCACCTACGAGGGCTTCCCCGACGGGGTGTCGCTCGACCGCCTCCAGTTCGAGGAGCTGCCCGGCGGACGCTGCCGCCTCACCGCGACGTCGCTCGTCGACTCGTTCGAGGGCCGCGACGGCTTCGTCTCGAGCGGCATGGAGGTCGGGATCCGCGAGGGCTACGAGCAGCTCGACGAGATCCTCGCGGAGTCCTGAGCGACGGGGCCCCACCGGACGTCCCGACCAGGCCGGGACCCGCGCCCACGACGACGGGGCGGCGCCCACCAGCGGCGCCGCCCCGTCTGTCGTGGTCCCCCGGGCCCGCCCCCCCCGGCGGGGCCGGGGGGGGGAGGCCCCGCCCCCCGCCCCCCCGCGGGCGCCCCGGCCCCGGCGGCGGCCGCGCCCGAGGTGCCCGTCGTCCCGGCGCTCGCGGACGACTCCGCCGCGGCGAAGGCCGCCGCCGCGTTCGGCCGCGTGGACGAGGACGGCACCGTCTACGTCCGCGAGCAGGCGGGCGAGCGCACCGTCGGCCAGTTCCCCGGCGTCAGCACCGAGGAGGCGCTCGCGCTGTACGTGCGCCGCTACCTCGACCTGCAGGCGAAGGTCGCGCTCTTCGAGGCCCGCCTCACGAGCACGGACCTGTCCGTCAAGGAGATCGACCAGACGCTTGCGCGCCTCACGGAGGAGACCGCGGAGCCGTCCGCGGTGGGCGACCTCGACGGGCTGCGGGCGCGGGTCGACGCGCTGCGCGGCGCCGCGGCGGAGCGCCGCAGCCAGCTCGAGGCGGAGCGCGCCGCCGCCAAGGCCGCCGCGCTCGCGGCGCGTACCGAGATCATCGAGGCCGCGGAGAAGATCGCCGCGACCGACCCGAGCCGCATGCAGTGGCGCCCCGCGGGCGAGGAGCTGCGCGCCCTGCTCGAGCGCTGGAAGGAGGCGCAGCGCACGGGCCCGCGCATCGACCGGGCGAGCGAGGAGGCGCTCTGGAAGCGCTTCAGCCACGCGCGGACCGCGTTCGACCGCGAGCGCCGGCACTACTTCGCGGAGCTCGAGCAGCGCAACGCCGCCGCCAAGGCCGCCAAGGAGAAGCTCGTCGCGGAGGCGGAGGCGCTGTCGTCGAGCACCGACTGGGGCCCCACCGCGGGTGCGTACCGCGACCTCATGGCGCGCTGGAAGGCCGCGGGCCGGGCGAGCCGCAAGGACGACGACGCGCTGTGGGCCCGGTTCCGCGCCGCGCAGGACACGTTCTTCCAGGCGCGCGACGCCGCGAACTCGGCGACCGACGCGGAGTACGCGGCCAACCTCCAGGTCAAGGAGGCGCTGCTCGTCGAGGCGGAGGCGCTCGTCCCCGTCAAGGACCTCGCCGCCGCGAAGAGCGCGCTGCGCGACATCCAGGAGCGCTGGGAGGAGGCCGGGCGCGTGCCGCGCGGCGACCTCCAGCGCGTCGAGGGCCGCCTGCGCGCGGTCGAGAACGCGGTCCGCGACGCCGAGCAGGCGCAGTGGACGCGGACCAACCCCGAGACGCGCGCGCGGGCCGAGGGGGCCGCGGCGCAGCTCGAGGCCGCGATCGAGGCGCTCGAGGCCGACCTCGCGGCCGCGCAGAGCCGTGGCGACCAGCGCGCCGTGAAGGACCTCGAGACCGCGCTCACCGCGCGACGCTCGTGGCTCGAGCAGGTCGTGCGCGCGGCGGAGGACTCGCGCGGCTGACGCCTCTCGCCCTCGGTGGGGCCGGCACTCGTCCACAGACGGGTGCCGGCCCCTTCCCGTCCCGCGGGGGATGCGGCACGGTGGGGTGATGCCCGCCGCACCTGCGCTCGCCCCGACGCCCGCCCGTGCCGACGGCGCGGCCGCCGCCCTCGCGCGCCTGCTCGGTCCCCCCGCCCCCGCCGAGGTCGGCCCCCTCGTGACCCCGGCGGACGTCGGCGGCGCCGCCGCGTTCCAGGACCTCGTGCACCGCGGCGCGCTCGTCGCGCTGTGGGGCGACGTCGCCGCGCCCGCGGGCGTGCCGGTCACGGCGACGCTGCGCGCGCTCGCGGTCCGCGACCTCGTGCCGCGCGGCACGGTGCTCGCCGGGGCGGCCGCCGCGTGGGTGCTGTGCGGGTCGCCCGCGCCGCGCGTGCTCGACGTCGTGTACCCGTCGGGCCGGCACCGCCCGGCCCCGCGCAGCGGTCGCGCCCCGCGCCAGGCGAGCGTGCTGCACGACGAGACGGTCCTGGTCGCCGGGGTGCTCGTCACCGCGGTCGTGCGGACGGCGCTCGACGTGGCGACCCGGCTCGAGACCGGTCCGGCTCTCGCGGTCCTCCGGCGGCTACGGTCGGCGTGCGACCTCGACGTGCGCGCCGCCGCGCGCTCGCTCGAGCTGCGCCACCGGTGGCCGGAGCGGCCGCGGGCGCGGCACGTGCTCTCCCTGCTCGCCGCCGAGGACGACCCGGTCTAGGTTGGTCGGCATGGCCGCAGCCACGACACCGCCCGTGGAGCTCGAGGTCGCCGGACGCACGGTGCGCGTCACGAGCCCCGACCGCGTCGTCTTCCCCGCGCGCGGGGTGACCAAGCTCGACGTGGTCCAGTACTTCCTCAGCGTCGGCGACGGGATCCTCGGCGCGCTGCTGGACCGACCCACGACGCTCGAGCGCTGGCCGAAGGGCGTGTTCGAGGGGGCGCGGATGAGCACGCGCACGGACAACACGGGCGACGCGTTCTACCAGAAGCGCATCCCGAAGGGCGCGCCCGACTACGTGCGCACCGCGCGCATCGCGTTCCCGAGCGGCCGCACGGCGGACGAGGTCTGCCCCACCGAGCTCGCGGTCGTCGCGTGGGCGGCCAACCTCGGGACGCTGACGTTCCACCCCTGGCCGGTGCGCAGCGCGGACGTCGAGGCGGTCGACCAGCTCCGCATCGACCTCGACCCGCAGCCCGGCACCGACTTCGACGACGCGGTACGCGTGGCGCCGCACCTGCGCGAGGTGCTCGACGAGCTCGGGCTCCCCGGCTACCCGAAGACGTCGGGCGGGCGGGGCATCCACGTCTTCGTGCCGGTCTCGCCCGAGTGGGACTTCGTCGCGGCGCGGCGCGCGACGATCGCGATCGGGCGCGAGCTCGAGCGCCGGCTGCCGGACCAGGTGACCACCAAGTGGTGGAAGGAGGAGCGCGGCGCCAAGATCTTCGTCGACTACAACCAGATGGCACGCGACCGCACGATCGCGTCCGCGTACTCGATCCGCGCCAACCAGCGCGCCACGGTCTCCGCCCCGCTGCGCTGGGAGGAGCTGGGCGACGTGCACCCCGACGACTTCGACGTGCTGACGATGCCGGCGCGGTTCGCGGAGGTGGGCGACCTGTTCGCCCCCCTGCGGGCCGACCGCGACGACCCCGGCGCGTCGCTCGAGCCCGCGCTCGAGCTCTCGCGCCGCGACGAGGCCGAGCACGGCCTGGGCGACCTCCCCTACCCGCCGGAGTACCCGAAGATGCCGGGCGAGCCCAAGCGGGTGCAGCCGAGCAAGGACCGCGCCCGTCGCGACACTTGACCGTCCGCCAGGACGCGACCCGCGGGCCCGACGGCGGTCACGCGGGGGTGGCAGGCGTCACGCGTGCCCGCCTGCGGTCACGCGACGCCGGGTGCGCCCGGCAGGATGTCGGTGAGGTCGTACCGCACCGGCTCCTCGAGCTGCTCGTACGTGCACGAGGCGGGATCGCGGTCCTCGCGCCAGCGCCGGAACTGCGCCGTGTGCCGGAACCGGTGCCCCTCCATGTGGTCGTACGCCACCTCGAGGACGCGCTCCGGCCGCAGCGGCGTGAACGACAGGTCCTTCCCCGAGCTCCAGCGCGACACCGCGCCCGGCATCCGCTCCCCCGCCGGGTTCTCCCACCCGGACCACGGGTGCGCGTCCGCGTCCGGCGTGCCGGGCTCGACGACGAGCGGCGCGAGCTCCGCGACGAGTGCCGCCCGGCGCTTCTCGGGGAACGACGCGGCGACACCGACGAACTGGAGCTGCCCCGCGTCGTCGTACAGCCCGAGCAGGAGCGAGCCCAGCAGCGGGCGCTCCGGCGTCGACGTCTTGTGCAGGCGGTACCCCGCGAGCACGACGTCCGCCTCGCGCCCGTGCTTGATCTTGAGCATCGCGCGCTTGTTCGGCTGGTACCTCCCGTCCAGCGGCTTCGCGACGACCCCGTCGAGCCCCGCGCCCTCGAACGTGTCGAACCAGTCACGCGCCACCGCGACGTCCCGCGTGCGGGGCGTCGCGTGCACGGCCGGGCCGTCAAGGCCGAGCGAGTCGAGCACCTCGTGGCGCCGCACGAGCGGCTCGTGCGTGAGGTCGTCGTCGCCGAGCGCGAGCACGTCGAACACGACGAGCGCCGCGGGCGTCTGCTCCGCGAGCAGCCGCACCCGCGAGGCCGCCGGGTGGATCCGCTGCTGGAGCACCTCGAACTCGAGGCGACCGCCCTGCGCGACGACGATCTCGCCGTCGACCACGCAGCGCGGGGGCAGCGCCGCGCGCACCGCCTCGACCACCTCGGGGAAGTAGCGCTCCATGGGGCGCGCGTTGCGGCTGTCGAGCCGCACCTCGTCCCCGTCGCGGTAGACGATCGCGCGGAAGCCGTCCCACTTCGGCTCGTACACGTACCCGCCGGCGACCGCGTCGGGCTCGGGCACGTCCGGCACGGACTTGGCGAGCATGGGCAGCACGGGCGGCATGACGGGCAGGTCCATGGGGCGATGCTGCCACCGGCCGGTGACCCGTGCGCGACGACACGTCGCGGGGACGTGCCCCGGGGTGTCCGCCGTCAGGCGGGGAGCTGGGTCGCCTCGGCGGCCTTCGTCCCGGTGATCCGGTAGACGTCGAACACGCCGTCGACCTTGCGGACCGCGCTGAGCACCTGGGCCAGGTGCGCGGGCTCCGCCATCTCGAACACGAACCGCGACATCGCGACGCGGTCGTTCGTCGTCGAGACGGTCGCCGAGAGGATGTTCACGTGGTTGTCCGACAGGACCCGCGTCACGTCGGAGAGCAGGCGCGCGCGGTCGAGCGCCTCGACCTGGATCTGGACGAGGAACATCGCGTTGCTCCCCGTCGTCCAGGAGACGTCGACGATGCGCTCGGGCTGGCTGCGCAGCCCCACGACGTTCGCGCAGTCCGCGCGGTGCACGCTCACGCCCTGCCCGCGCGTGATGAAGCCGATGATCTCGTCGCCCGGCACCGGGGTGCAGCACTTCGCGAGCTTGACCCAGATGTCGTCGACGCCCTTGACCATGACGCCCGGGTCGCCCGTGCGCACGCGGCGCGCGGTGTGGCCGGGACGCGCGGTCTCGGCGACGTCCTCGACCGTGCCTTCCTCGCCGCCCATCGCCTGGACGAGCTTGGAGACGACGTTCGCGGCCGAGACCTGCCCCTCGCCGATCGCGGCGTACAGCGCGGTGACGTCCGCGAAGCGCAGCTCGTTGGCGAGCGCGACGAGCGACTCGTGCGACAGCAGGCGCTGGATCGGCAGGTTCTGCTTGCGCATCGCCTTGGCGATCGCGTCCTTGCCGTGCTCGACGGCCTCCTCGCGGCGCTCCTTGGAGAACCACTGCCGGATCTTGTTCCGCGCGCGAGGGCTCTTGACGAACGCGAGCCAGTCGCGGCTCGGACCGGCGTTCTCCGACTTCGAGGTGAGCACGTCGACGGAGTCGCCGTTCTCGAGCGTCGAGTCGAGCGGCACGAGCCGGCCGTTGACGCGCGCGCCCATCGTCCGGTGCCCCACCTCGGTGTGCACCGCGTACGCGAAGTCGACCGGCGTCGAGCCGGCCGGGAGCGCCATGACGTCGCCCTTGGGCGTGAAGACGTAGACCTCGGCGCCGCCGATCTCGAACCGCAGCGAGTCGAGGAACTCCGCCGGGTCCGCGGTCTCGCGCTGCCAGTCGACGAGCTGGCGCAGCCACCGCATGTCGTTCGCGGCGGTGTCGTCCTTCGCCGTCTTGCCGCCCGCCTTCGCGGTCTCCTTGTACTTCCAGTGCGCCGCGACGCCGTACTCCGCGCGCCGGTGCATCTCGTGCGTGCGGATCTGGATCTCGACGGGCTTGCCGCCCGGACCGATGACCGTCGTGTGCAGCGACTGGTACATGTTGAACTTCGGCATCGCGATGTAGTCCTTGAACCGCCCGGGCACGGGGTTCCACCGCGCGTGCAGCGCACCGAGCGCCGCGTAGCAGTCCCGGACGGTGTCCACGAGGACACGCGCGCCGACGAGGTCGTAGATCTCCGCGAAGTCGTGACCGCGCACGATCATCTTCTGGTAGATCGAGTAGTAGTGCTTCGGGCGGCCCGTCACGGTCGCCTTGATCTTCGCGCTGCGCAGGTCCGCCGTGACCTGCTCGCGCACGACGGCGAGGTACTCCTCGCGCGCCGGGGCGCGCTCCGCCACGAGGTGCACGATCTCGTCGTACACCTTCGGGTAGAGAGCCTGGAACGACAGGTCCTCGAGCTCCCACTTGATGGTGTTCATGCCGAGGCGGTGCGCGAGCGGCGCGTAGATCTCGAGGGTCTCGCGGGCCTTGCGGCTCGCGGACGCCGACGACACGTACTTCCACGTGCGCGCGTTGTGCAGGCGGTCGGCGAGCTTGATGACGAGGACGCGGATGTCCCGTGCCATCGCGACGACCATCTTGCGCACGGTCTCGGCCTGCGCCGCGTCGCCGTACGTCACCTTGTCCAGCTTGGTGACGCCGTCGACCAGCATGGCGATCTCCTCGCCGTACTCCTCGGTGAGCTGGGCGAGCGAGTACTCGGTGTCCTCGACCGTGTCGTGCAGGAGCGCCGCGGCGAGCGTCGAGCCGTCGAACCCGAGCTCGGCGAGGATCGTCGCGACGGCGACCGGGTGCGTGATGTACGGGTCGCCGCTCTTGCGCAGCTGGCCCCGGTGCGCGCGCTCCGCCGTCTCGTACGCGCGCTCGATCACGCTGAGGTCGGTGCGCGGGTGGTTGGTGCGCACGGCCTGCAGCACGGGCTCGAGGGCGGGGCTGCCCGCGTTGGGCCGCGCGCCGAACCGCACGAGGCGCGAGCGCACGCCCCGCCCGCCGGAACCCGACGAGCCGGACGAGGGCTGCTGGCCCGACTTCTCCGGGGCGCGCGACGTCCGGGTGTTCTCGCTCATGCGCGCCTCCTTCCGCAGGCCGACCACCGCCGACACCGTGCCGACGACCAGCCGAGACGACCGGAGTGGCAATCCTACGACTCGACGTGGACGAGCGTGGTCACCTCGCGGCCCGCGAGCCGCTCCCGACCACCCAGTCCGTCGAGCTCCAGGAGGAAGGCCATCCCGACCACGACGCCGCCCCCGCGCTCGACGAGCTCGGCGCCCGCGGCGGCCGTGCCCCCCGTGGCGAGGACGTCGTCCACCACCAGAACGCGCGCACCGGGGTGCAGTGTTCCCGCGCGCAGCTCGATCGTGGCCGTCCCGTACTCGAGGTCGTACGTCACGGAGTCGGTGGGCGGCGGGAGCTTGCCCGCCTTGCGCAACGGCACGAAGCCGACGCCGAGGTGCGTCGCGAGCGGAGCGCCCACGAGGAACCCGCGCGCCTCCATCCCCGCGACGAGGTCGACCCCGCCTGCGGCGCGGACGACGTCCCCGAGCGCCTCGACGACGTGCCCGAAGGCGTCGCCGTCGGCGAGCAGACCCGTGATGTCGCGGAACGTGATGCCCGGCCCCGGGTAGTCGGGGACGGCCCGGACGAGCTCGAGCACGCGGTTCGCGCGCTCCACGCCGAGACCGGCGAGGCCGGCGGCCCGCAGGCCGCCCACCTCGCCGGTCGGCGTGGGACCGGGGTCCGTCATCGGGGGCGACGGCGGCGCGGCTGCGCCTTGTTGCCCTGGTGCGCTCCCGGCTGCAGCTGGCGCGACCCCGCTGCGACCCCCGCGGCGGCGAGGGCGGCGTCCTCGTCGTCGCCCGACGTCTCCGTGCGCTCGGCACGGAGCGCGAGCACCTTGGCCGTGTGGTCGCGGATCGGCTTCTCGCGCTCGCGCAGCTCGACCTCGAGCGGCGTCGCGAGGAACACCGACGAGTAGGCGCCGACGGCCATGCCGACGAACAGCGCGAGCGCGATGTCGCGCAGCGTGCCGGCGCCGAGCAGGAACGCGCCGATGAAGAGGATGCCCGCGACGGGCAGCAGCGCGACGACCGACGTGTTGATCGAGCGCACGAGCGTCTGGTTGACCGCGAGGTTCGCCCGCTCGGCGTACGTGGAGCGCGTCTGGTCGAGCACCCCCGCCGTGTTCTCGCGCACCTTGTCGAACACCACGACCGTGTCGTAGATCGAGTACGCGAGGATCGTCAGGAGGCCGATCACCGTCGCCGGGGTGATCTCCCAGCCGATGAGCGCGTAGATGCCCACGGTCACGACGAGGTCGTGGAACAGCGCGATGACCGCGGCGAGCGCCATGCGCCAGTTGCGGAAGTAGACCGTCATGACGAGGCTCACGAGGAGCAGGAAGACGACGAGGCCCACGAGCGCCTTCTGGGACACGTCCTTGCCCCACGTCGGGCCGATGTACGAGCTCGTCACCTCGCCCGCGTCGACCCCGTACGCACCGGCGAGCTCCGTCGCGACCTGCTCGACCTGGGCGTTGCTCAGCTGCGCCGTCTGGACGCGCACCGTGCTGCCGCCGACGGACGTGACACGCGGCACCTCCTCCGGAGCGACCGCCGCCACGGCGTCGAGCGCCGGCTGCTGCGAGGTGTCCGAGACGCCCGAGACGGTGAACTCGGACCCGCCCCGGAACTCGATCCCGAGGTTGAGACCGTCGCCGGCGATCCGGACGCCGATGATCCCGAGGGACAGGACGACCAGCACGGCCGCCACCACGAAGTAGGCACGCCGCTTCGCGACGATGGCGTAGGACCGGCGGCCCGTGTACAGGTCGTTGCCCCACTGGGCGAAACCGCTGGCCATCAGTGCTTCTCCTCGTTCTCGTCGCCGGCCGCGTCCGCGGTCGGGGACCCGTCGGCGCCGTCGGCCGGCGCGGCGGCTCGCCGCTCGGCCGCGCGGCGCTCCGCGATCGTCATGCGGGGCCCGTCCCCACGGCCGACGCCGGCGCCGACCGTCTCGCGCACGGGCGCCGAGCGCTCGGGCGCGGGAGCGTCCTGCGCCGGGGCGTCCTGCGTGGTGTCGTCCGCCGTGCCGGGTGCCGCCGTCGCGCCGACGACGCGCCCACGACCGGCGTACCGCGCCGTCCGCACGCCCAGCCGCCGCGGGTCGAGACCCGAGGCCGGGTGCCCGTTCGCGAAGAACTTCGTGCGGGCGAGCAGCTGCATGAGCGGGTGCGTGAAGAGGAACACGACGACGAGGTCGACCAGGGTCGTCAGGCCGAGCGTGAACGCGAAGCCGCGCACGCCGCCGACGGCCAGGTAGTACAGGACGATCGCGGCGACGAAGTTCACGGCGTCCGACGCGAGGATCGTGCGCCGTGCGCGCTGCCAGCCCTTCTCGACCGCGGAGTTCAGCGTGCGGCCGTCGCGCAGCTCGTCGCGGATGCGCTCGAAGTACACGATGAACGAGTCCGCGGTGATGCCGATCGCGACGATGAGGCCCGCGACGCCGGCGAGCGACAGGCGGTAGCCGATCGTCCACGACAGGACCGAGATGACCCCGTACGTGACGACGGCGGCGATGCCGAGCGACGCGACGGTGACCAGGCCGAGCACGCGGTACTGGAACAGCGAGTAGATGACGACCAGCAGCATGCCGATCGCGCCGGCCAGCAGACCCTTCTCGAGCTGCTCGGAGCCGAGCGTCGCGGAGATCTGCTCCTGGCTCTGCACCTCGAACGTCAGTGGGAGCGAGCCGAAGTTGAGCTGGTTGGCGAGCGTCGCCGCGGAGTCGCGCGTGAAGCTGCCCGAGATCTCGGCCTTGCCGTCGGGGATGACGACCTGCGAGACCGGTGCGGAGATGACGAGGCCGTCGAGGACCATCGCGAACTGGTTCTGCGGGGACGGCAGCGACGTGAGTCGCGTCGTGACGTCGCGGAACGCCTTGGTCCCCTCGGAGTCGAACTCGATGTTGACGACCCACTCGTTCGTCACGACGCCGTTCTGACCGACGCGCAGGCCGGAGTTGGCGTTCGAGATGTCCGTGCCCTCGATCTCGACCGGGCCGAGGATGTACTTGGCCGTGCCGTCGTCGGCGCACGCGACGAACGCGCTGTCGGTCGGGCCGCTGTCGCCGCCCACGAGGTTCTCGGGGAGCGTGCAGTCGAGCGCGTCGAACTGCTCCTGCAGCTCGGGCGTGATCTGCGACAGGTCGCTGGGGTCCTCCGGGCGCGTGGTCTCGGCCGGGGCGTCCGTCGACTCGTCCGCCGGGGCGTCCGTCGACTCGCCGGCCGGGGCGTCGGCAGCCTCGTCGGTCGCGGCGTCGGCGTCGTCCGACGCGGTCGCGTCGGCCGACTCCGTGGCGTCCGGCGCCTCGTCGGCCGCGGCGTCCTCGCCCGCGGCCTCGTCAGCCGTCTCGTCGGTCGGCGTCGCCGTGGGCATGCCGACCGAGAGCACCGGGCGGAAGCGCATCTGCGCCGAGGTGCTGACGAGGTCGATCGTCTCCTGGGACGGGCGTCCCGGGATGCCGACGACGATGTTGTTCTGCCCCTGGCTCGTGATCTCCGCCTCGGAGACGCCCTGCGCGTCGATGCGCTGGCGGATGACGTTGATCGCCTGGTTGATGTCCTCGGCCGTCGGCTGGGAGCCGTCGGTGGTGACGGGCTGCAGGATGATCTGCGTGCCACCCTCGAGATCGAGCGCGAGGCCCGGGGTCAGGCTCGCCCCGCCCGGGTTGTCCTCGGTCTTCGGGTCGAGCTTCGTGCCCGCGAAGAGGGACCCGAAGAGGACGACGATAAGGATTCCCAGGGTGACGAGGGTCCGTACGGGCCTCGCTCGTGTGCTGCTGGTGGCCAACTGTCCGTCTCTTCTCGTGCGTGTGCGGTGGGCCTCGCGGCCCACCGCGTCAGACCGGTCGCGGCAGCGACCGGCACATGGTCACTTGGTGTCGGTGCCGTCGTCCCGGCGCCCGCGGTCCTTGTCCGATCCGCCGTCGGTGAGGCCGGACAGGTCGTCGGGCACGACGAGGTCGTCGACGTCGCCCGAGGTGGTCCCGGCGTCCGGGTCGGCGCTGCCGTACGCGGCGTCCTCGTCGGACGTCTCGTCGGCCTCCTCCTCGGCCGCGACCGGCGGCTCGACGAGCTTGGCGATCGCCGCGCGCAGCCACCGGGACTGGTTGCCCGGCGTGGACTCGATCGTGATGACGTCAGCCTCCTCGTCGACGTCGACGATCGTGCCGAACATGCCCGAGCCCGTCATCACCTCCTGCCCGGGGGCGAGGTTCGCCCGGAAGTTCTGGGCCTCGCGCTGCTGCTTGCGGGTGCGGCTGGTCATGAGGAACATCGCGCCCGCCGCGAGGGCGAGGATGAGGATGAAGCTGATATCCATGACGGAGTCTCGTGTCCTGTTCTGTGCGGGATCTGCGCGCAGTCTAGGCGTGCGCGCACGGTTCACCAACGAGCCGTCTCGCCGCGGAGTTCCGCCCGCTCGGATCCCGACCATTCTAGGGCCTGGTCGGCAGGGCCTGTGACCGCCGTCACGGGCCGGCCCCGCCGGGGCTCCCGTCAGGCGTCGAACAGCGTCCCGCCCTCGCGCGGCGGGGTGAGCCCGAGGTGGGCCCACGCGGCCGGCGTCGCGACCCGCCCGCGCGGGGTCCGCCCGATCAGCCCCTCACGGACGAGGTACGGCTCGGCGACCGTCTCGACCGTCTCCGCCTCCTCGCCGACCGTGACCGCGAGCGTCGTCAGGCCCACGGGACCGCCGTTGAACCGCGTGCACAGCGCCGTGAGCACGGCGCGGTCGAGCCGGTCCAGGCCGATGGGGTCCACCTCGTAGACCTCGAGGGCCGCGCGCGCGGCGGCCAGGTCCATGCTGCCGTCGCCGCGCACCTGCGCCCAGTCGCGCACGCGCCGCAGGAGACGGTTGGCGATGCGCGGCGTGCCGCGCGAGCGCCCGGCGATCTCGCGTGCCGCGTCCGCGTCGAGCGAGACGCCGAGCAGCCCCGCGGACCGCGCGAGCACGCGCTCGAGCTCGTCGCTCGAGTAGAAGTCGAGGTGGCCGGTGAACCCGAACCGGTCGCGCAGGGGCGCGGGGAGCAGACCGGCGCGCGTCGTCGCGCCCACGGCGGTGAACGGCGGCAGGGACAGGGGGATCGCGCTCGCCCCGGCGCCCTTGCCCACGACGACGTCGACGCGGAAGTCCTCCATCGCCATGTAGAGGAGCTCCTCGGCCGGGCGCGCGAGCCGGTGGATCTCGTCGATGAAGAGCACCTCGCCCTCCTCGAGCGAGGACAGCACGGCCGCGAGGTCGCCCGCGTGCTGGATCGCCGGCCCGGACGTGACGCGCAGCGACGTGCCGAGCTCCGCCGCGATGATCATGGCGAGCGTCGTCTTGCCGAGCCCGGGCGGCCCGGACAGGAGCACGTGGTCGGGCGAGCTGCCGCGCGCGAGCGCGGCCTGGAGGACGAGCGAGAGCTGGTCGCGCACGACGGCCTGGCCGACGAACTCCTCGAGGCGGCGCGGGCGCAGCGCCGCCTCGGCCGCGCGCTCGAGGTCGTCCGCACCCGCCGCGACGATGCGCTCGGACGAGAAGGTCCCGTCTCCCCCGAGGTCGCCGACGCCCACCTGGTCGAAGGTCGCCATGCTCAGCCCCTCGGTCCGCCGAGCACGCGCAGCGCGGCGCGCAGCGCCCCGGCCACGTCCGGCGCCTCGACGACGTCGACGCCCGCCTCGGCGAGCACGGTCGCGACCGCGTCGTCGGCGGCCTTGAGGTTCCAGCCGAGGCCGACGAGGGCCTCGACCACCTGGTCGCGGCGGTCGTCGACACGCCGCGGGGCACCCGACGCGGCGGCCCCGGGCTCGGGGGCGTCCGCGCCCGTGGGCGGCCCGAGCTTGTCCCCCAGCTCGAGCGCGATGCGCTGGGCGCCCTTCTTGCCGATCCCGGGCACGCGCACGAGCGCGGCGATGTCGCCCCCGGCGACGGCGCGGCGCAGCGCGTCCGGCGTGTGGACCGCGAGCATCGCGAGCGCGAGGCGCGGGCCGACGCCGCTCACGGTCTGCACGGTCTCGAACACGGCGCGCTCGTCGTCGTCGGCGAAGCCGTAGAGCGTGAAGGAGTCCTCGCGGACGACGAGGCTCGTCGCGAGCCGCGCGGTCTCGCCGACGCGCAGACCGGCGAGCGTGGCGGGCGTGGCGTGGACGAGGTAGCCCACCCCGGAGACCTCGAGCACGGCGCGGTCGAGCTGGACGCTCGCCACGACGCCGCTCAGGGACGCGATCACGCAGGCTCCTCTCCCGGCCGGCGGTACCGGCCTGGTCCGATGGTCCGCCGGGCCCGACGACCGCCGTCGGGCGGCGCTCCGCGGAGCGCGTCGAACACCCGTACGACCGCGGTCACTCTAGCAAGGGTCGCCCACGCACCGGACGAGCGACACGAGGGCCGTCACCGCGGCGCCCGGCGCCCCTTGGCCGCGTGCTCGGCCGCCGCCCACGCACGCTGCGCGGGCGTCAGCTCGTGCCGCTCGCCGCCCTGCAGCGCGCCGGCGGGGCGCCACAGGTGGCAGATGGCGAGCGCGAGCGCGTCGGCCGCGTCCGCGGGCTTCGGTGGCTCCGCGAGCCCGAGGATGCCGGCGACCATGCGCTGGACCTGCTCCTTGCCCGCGCGCCCGCTCCCGGTCACCGCGGCCTTGACCTCCGACGGCGTGTGCAGCGCGACGGGGACGCCGCGCCGGGCCGCGCCGACCATGGCGAGCCCCGCGGCCTGGGCCGTGCCCATGACCGTCCCGACGTTGTGCTGGGCGAACACGCGCTCGACCGCGACGACGTCGGGCACGTGCTCGTCGAACCACGCGTCGAGCCGCTCCGCGATGCGCAGCAGGCGCAGGTCCACGCTGAGCTCGGGGTCCGTCCGGATCACGCCGACGGCCACGAGCTCGGCCCGCCGCCCCCGCGCGGAGTCCACCACCCCGACACCGCACCGGGTCAGCCCAGGGTCCACTCCGAGAACGCGCACGCCGCTACCCTCCCACGACCCGACGACGAAACCCGGACGCCCCGCGGGCCGCGGACCACGGCGAGCCGAAGCGGGCGGGGCGGGTGAGGTGCGCGCGGTCGTGGCGGGCCTGGCGGGAGCGGCGCGAGGAACGAGCGCCGCGGATGGTAGACCGCGCGCACCTCGCTCGCCCCGCCACCCAGAGCGACCACGCCGTCGGCCTCGGTGACCGAACCAGCGAGATCAGTCGTCGTTCTCGAGCTCCGCCATGACCTCGTCCGACGCGTCGAAGTTCGCGTAGACGTTCTGCACGTCGTCGCTGTCCTCGAGGGCGTCGATGAGGCGCAGGATCTTGCGCGCGCCCTCGGCGTCGACCTCGACCTCCATGGACGGGTGCCAGATCGAGTCGGCGGAGTCGTACTCGATGCCCGCCTCCTGGATCGCGGTGCGCACGGCGACGAGGTCGCTCGCCTCGCACAGCACCTCGATGACGTCGCCCGCGTCGGTGACCTCCTCGGCGCCCGCGTCGAGCGCGGCGAGCATGACGTCGTCCTCGGTCACGCCGTCGGCCTTGGGCACGACGACGAGGCCCTTGCGCGAGAACAGGTAGGACACTGAGCCGGGGTCGGCGAGGTTGCCGCCGTTGCGGCTGAACGCGAGGCGCACCTCGGAGGCGGCGCGGTTCTTGTTGTCGGTGAGGCACTCGACGAGCACGGCGATGCCGTTGTTGCCGTAGCCCTCGTACATGATCGTCTGGTAGTCGACGGCGTCGGCGCCCTCGCCGGAGCCGCGCTTGACGGCGCGGTCGATGTTGTCGTTGGGCACCGACGACTTCTTGGCCTTCTGGATGGCGTCGAAGAGGGTCGGGTTGCCCGCGGGGTCACCGCCGCCCGTGCGGGCGGCCACCTCGATGTTCTTGATGAGCTTCGCGAAGAGCTTGCCGCGCTTGGCGTCGATGGCCGCCTTCTTGTGCTTGGTCGTGGCCCACTTGGAGTGCCCTGACATGCGTTCCTACCCCTTCGCGATTCTGACGAACAGCTCGTGCACGCGCGTGTCCCCGGAGATCTCCGGGTGGAACGAGGTGGCGAGCAGCGATCCCTGCTGGACTGCGACGATCCTACCGGCGGCGGCCGCGGGGATGCCGGGGGCCTCCTCGTCGGGGATGCGCGCGAGCACCCGGACGCCGGGTCCGACGTCCTCGACCCACGGCGCGCGGATGAACACGGCGTGCACGGACCCGGTCGCCCCGTCCGGGACCGTGCCCTGCTCGTCGGCCGCGCCGCCCGGCGCGAGGCCCTCGAACGGGAGGTCGGTCTCGAACGAGTCGACCTGGCGGCCGAACGCGTTGCGGCGCACGGTCACGTCGAGCCCGCCGAGGGTGCGCTGGTCGGCCGTGCCGCCGAGGATGTGGTCGGCGAGCAGGATCATCCCGGCGCACGAGCCGTAGACGGGCAGACCCTCGCGGATCCGGGCGCGCAGCGGCTCGGCGAGGTCGAAGATCCGCAGGAGCTTGTCGATGGTGGTCGACTCGCCCCCGGGGAGCACGAGCCCGTCGACCGCGGCGAGCTCCTCGGGGCGGCGCACGCCGACCGTGCGGGCGCCCGCGGACTCGAGCGCGGCGCGGTGCTCGCGCACGTCGCCCTGGAGGGCGAGGACACCGATCGTGATCGTCACGAGGGGTGATGATACGTCGGCGGGCGGCCGTTCCGGCCGCGACGGTTGCTAGCCTCGCGGTCGTGACCTACCCGCCCGGACCGCCCGCCCCGCCTCCCGGCCCGCAGGGCCCGTACCCGGCCCCCGGGTATCCCGGCCCGGGGTACGCCGGTCTGCCGGCCCCGTACCCGGGCGCCGCGCCGCGCCCACCGCGCCCGCCCCGCAGCACGAAGGGTGCGACGGCGCTCGTCGTGGTCGGCGCCGTCGTGATGGTCCTCGCGCTCGTCGCGGGCGTCCTCGGCGCGACGACGTTCGTGCGCGCCCTGCCCACGGGCGTGGTCGACGCCACGGGCCGTCCCGGCTCGGACGCGCTCGCGTCGGGCGACGTGCCCGGCGAGGCGGAGGTCGACCTGGTGGGCGGTCAGCCGTACACCGTGTGGGCGGTGCGCCCGGCCGGCGACGACGGGTTCTCGGTCGCCGACGTCACGGTGACGTGTCCCGACGGCGAGCTCGGGGTGGGCTGGCCGGCGGTGACGGGCAACGCGGGTCTCGGCGCGTACGAGGCGACCACGGTCGCGGAGGTGAGCGCAGCGACGTCGCAGCGCTGCACGGTGGCCGTCGCCGCGGGCTCGTCCGACCCCGGGACGACGTTCGTGGTGACGGAGGGCTGGCGGTTCGGCGAGTTCTTCACGACGATCGGCGGCACGGTCCTGCTGTGGTTCGTCGCCGTCGGCGGCGGGCTGCTCGGCGTGGGGCTGCTGGTCGGCGGGATCGTCTGGCGGGTCCTGGCGCGCCGACCGTGACCCCGCGAGCTCGCCCGTGACCCTGCGCCCGCGGCGCACGGCTCAGTCCTCGTGCGCCGTCCCGAGGTGGCGCGTCACGCCGTCCCAACCGCGCAGGAGCGGGAGGACGAGGTCCGCGAGGCCCGCGGGGAACACCTCGATCTCGACGCGCCGCAGGTCGTCGAGGGACCACCAGCGCATCTCGTCGACCACGTCGAGCTCGACGTCGGTCCAGCCGTCCCGGCTGAGCCCCGACGCCGCGACGTGGCCCGGCACGCGCGCGAGGTAGAGCACCTCGTCCTGGCGGCAGTGCTGGCGGTAGAAGTCGAAGATCGCGCTGCGCGTGTAGACGGGACCGACGACGGTGGCCGGGTCGAGGACGATGCCCGTCTCCTCGCGCACCTCGCGCACGGCCGCGTCGAGGTCGCTCTCGCCCGGGTCGACTCCCCCGCCCACGGTGAACCACCACGAACGCTCGGGCTGGTCGAGGTCGTGCCCGCGCACGAGCAGGAGCCGATCCGCGTCGTCGAGCAGCAGCACGCGCGCGCCGCGGCGGAAGTAGAGCCCGTCGTCCCCGAGCACCCAGTCGGGGCCCAGGGACGACGGCGCTCCGGCAGCCTCGCTCATGCAGGCGTCGGCCGTCCGACGACGGCCTGGCGACGGACGGTGGTGCGCACCCGGCGGCCGGTCACCAGCCGCGCTCGGCCAGGCGGTGCGGCACCGGGATGTCGTCGACGTTGATGCCGACCATCGCCTCGCCGAGCCCGCGCGAGACCTTGGCGATGACGTCGGGGTCGTCGTAGAAGGTCGTGGCCTTGACGATCGCCGACGCGCGCTGGGCCGGGTTGCCCGACTTGAAGATGCCGGAGCCGACGAACACGCCCTCGGCGCCGAGCTGCATCATCATCGCCGCGTCGGCGGGCGTCGCGATGCCGCCGGCGGTGAACATGACGACGGGCAGCTTGCCCGTCCCGGCGACCTCCTTGACGAGCTCGTACGGCGCCTGGAGCTCCTTGGCCGCGACGAACAGCTCGTCCTCGGGCAGCGACGTGAGGCGGCGGATCTCCGCGCGGATGGTGCGCATGTGCGTGGTGGCGTTGGAGACGTCGCCCGTGCCGGCCTCGCCCTTGGAGCGGATCATCGCCGCGCCCTCGGTGATGCGGCGCAGCGCCTCGCCGAGGTTCGTCGCCCCGCACACGAACGGGACGGTGAACTGCCACTTGTCGATGTGGTTCGCGTAGTCCGCGGGCGTGAGCACCTCGGACTCGTCGACGTAGTCCACGCCGAGCGACTGGAGCACCTGCGCCTCGACGAAGTGGCCGATGCGCGCCTTCGCCATGACGGGGATCGACACGGCCTCGATGATGCCGTCGATCATGTCCGGGTCCGACATGCGCGAGACGCCGCCCTGGGCGCGGATGTCCGCGGGGACGCGCTCGAGCGCCATGACGGCGACCGCGCCGGCGTCCTCGGCGATCTTCGCCTGCTCGGGCGTGACGACGTCCATGATGACGCCGCCCTTGAGCATCTCCGCCATGCCGCGCTTGACCTTGGCGGTGCCGACGGCACCCTCCGCGGTCGCGGCGCCCGGAGCGCTCTCGGCAGGGACGTTCTGGTCGGCCACGTTGGTCACCGGTACCTCACACCTTCGCTTCAGGGGAACGTCGCGCGCACGCGCGCGGACGCCGTCGAACATGCTCGACGGCACATGCTCCCACGCCCTTCCCATCCTATCGCCGGGGCGTCCACCCTCCCGGGCCGGCGCGGACGCCCACGCAGGGCACGACGCCGGAGCGGTCGACCTCCGGTCGGCTCAGTCGGGCGTGGGCGCCGACGCGGCGGGCCGGACGAGCGCGTCGGGCGCGGCGTCGTCGAGCTCGACCGTGGCGGGCATCGGCGCGTGCCCCGCGAGGTGGAACAGGCGGACCCACCACTTGCGGCGCACGCGCTGCGCCTGGGCGACCGCCTCGTTGTGGAACCGGCGCGCGAGCTGCGCGCGGTACCACGCGGCGGACAGGGTGTCGAGCAGCTCGTCGCCCACGGGCGCGGCACGCAGGTCGGCGACGTCGTCGGCGTCCTCGAGCGCCGAGCGCAGCGTCGCCGTGAGGTCGCTCTCCGCGAGCGCGCGCGAGGAGGCCATGCCGCCCAGGAGCCGGCGCGGCGGCGCGCCGTCGGGCGCGACGAGGCCGGGCACCTGGTCGGCGAGACGGCGCGCGTCCGCGTCGTCGTCGAGGACCGCGTGCGCGGCCTCGGCGACGAGCACCGAGCTGGCGGGGTCGAGCTCGCCCGACGCGGCGAGGTCGACGGCGGCCGACGCGCGGCGCACGAGCTGGGCGTCGAGCGCGAGCCGCGAGGCCATGACCTTGCGGTGCAGGCGGTCGAGCCGCGACGCGGCGACCCACAGGAGCCACGCGACGAGCGCGGCGAGGACGAGCGCGAGGACGGCGGTCTCGGACCAGGTCACGGGCGACCCACCTCCTCCTCGCGCGCCCGGCCCAGGAGGCGTCCGCCGCGCCGCGAGCGCGGGTCCTCGTGGACGGGGATCACGGCCTCGGACGCCGCGAGCACGGTGTCGTAGACGGCGAGCACCTGGTCGGTGACGGCGGACCAGTCGAAGCGGCGCACGAACTCGGCGGCGCGCTCGCGGTGCACGGCGCGGCGCTCCGGGTCGGCCAGGACGTCGACGACCGCGCGGGCGAGCGCCGCGGGGTCGCCGACCGGGAACAGGACGCCGGCCGCACCGTCGTCGAGGACGCGGCGGAACGCACCGAGGTCGCTCGCGACGACGCACGCGCCCGCGCTCATCGCCTCGACGAGCACGATGCCGAAGCTCTCGCCGCCGGTCTGCGGCGCGATGTAGAGGTCGGCGGACGCGAGCAGGCTCGCCTTGTCCTCGTCGCTCACGCCACCGAGGAACTCGACCGACGCCGCGTGCTCGCCGAGCGCCTCGACCGCCGCGTCGCGGCCGTCGTCGCCGCGGCCCGCGACGAGGAACCGTGCCCCCGGCACGTGCCGCAGGATCTCCGGGATCGCGGCGGTGAGCACGGGCAGCCCCTTGCGCGGCTCGTCGAGGCGCCCGAGGAACGCGATCGTCGGCGCGTCGGGCGTGCCCTGCCACGCCGGGCTCGGCGCGGCACCCGCGAACGTGTCGACGTACACGCCGTTCGGGATGACGACGGCGTCGCCGCCCAGGTGGTCGACGAGCGTGCGCCGCGCGTCCTCCGACACGGCGATGCGCGCGTCGATCTTCTCGAGGCTCTGCCGCACGAGCGGGTAGGCGACCTGCAGCGCGCGCGAGCGCACGAGCGACGTGTGGAACGTCGCGACGATCGGGCCCTGCGCGATCCACAGCGCGAGCATGCTCAGCGAGGGCGTCACGGGCTCGTGCAGGTGGAGGACGTCGAAGCGCCCGGCGTCGAGCCAGCGGCGCACGCGGCCCGCGGTGCGCGGCCCGAACGTGAGGCGCGCGACGGAGCCGTTGTAGCGCACCGGGACCGCACCCCCGGCGGGGGTCAGGTAGTCGGGGACGGGCGTGTCGTCGTCGGCCGGGGCGAGCACCGAGACCTCGTGGCCCCGGGCCATGAGGGCCTCGGCGAGGTCGCGGACGTGGAACTGCACGCCGCCGGGCGCGTCGAACGAGTACGGGCACACGATGCCCACGCGCAGGCTCATGCGGCCCGCCCCGCGTCCGCCGGCTCCTCGCCCGCGGCCGACCGCGTGCGCGCGTAGCGCTCGGGGTCGAGGTCGTCGACGAACACCTTCTGGAGCATGTGCCAGTCCTCGGGGTGCTCGCGGATCGCGACGCTCAGCGCGTCGACCCACCCCTGGGTCGCGCGCGCGACCTGCTCGGAGCGGGGGAGGTCCTGCGCGATCTCCACGCGGGGGAAGAACCGGATGACGAGTCCCCACGGGGAGCCCGCCGCGCGTCGTCGTGCACCCCGCAGCCGCTCGTACCAGATCCCCGCCGGGACGAGCGGCGCCCCGGTGGTCACCGCGAGGGCCGCGGGCCCGGCGGCGACGCGCGCGCGGCGGCCGAAGAGGTCGACCTCGACGCCGCGGTGGGTGAGGTCGCGGTCGGCGAGCAGCGGGATGATCCGGCCCGGTCGGCTCGCGCCGCGCACGAGGTCGCGGAAGACGTCGCCGTCGCCGAGCGCGAGGATCTCCAGCCCGATCGACGTGCGGAACGCGAGGAACTCTTCGAAGAGCTCGTCGGGCTTCAGCCGCTCCGCGACGGTGAGCACGGGTGCGATGTTCGGCGTCGCGTACGCGCCCGCGAGGTCCCAGTTGCCCTGGTGCGACAGGGCGAGCACGGGGCTCCGGTCGCCGTCGAGGTGCGACGCGAGGTTCTCGAGGCCCTCCACGCGCACCCGCGCGCGCACGCGCTCCGGCGACCAGGCCGGGAGCGTGAACGCCTCGCGGTAGTACCGCATGTACGAGCGCATGCCCGCGCGCGAGAGGCGGCGCAGCGCGCGCGGCGACAGGTCCGGCCGGACGCGCGCGAGGTTGCGCTCGAGCTGGCGCACTCCCCCGCCGTGCGCGAGCCACGCCACGTCGGCGATCGCGCTGAACAGCCCGCGCAGGACGGGCTCGGGGACCTTGCGCGCGTGGCGCCAGGCGAACGTGAACGCCCTGCCGGCGTCGAGGGCCATCAGCGACCGTCCTCCTTCTCGTCGGGGTGGGCGGCGACCAGCGCGAGCGCCTGGCGGCGCACCGTCGCGACGCGCTGCACGATCGTCACGGCGCTCGCGAGGGCGAGCAGGCCGAGGACGACGACGAGCACGACGGGCGGGACGCCGAGCCCGACGAGCCCGGCGGCGACGAGCGCCGCGACGAGCCGGTCGGCGCGCTCGGCGATCCCGACCTGCGCCGTCATGCCGACGCTCTCGGCACGGGCGCGCGCGTACGGCACGACGGCCCCGAGCGCGAGGCACGCGAGCGCGACGCCCGTCCCCCACGCGGCGAGGTCGGGCGTGAGGCGCGGGTCGTCGGCGCGGACGAACCACAGGGTGAGGCCGACGAACACGGCCGCGTCCGCGAGCCGGTCGAGCGTCGAGTCGAGGAACGCGCCCCACGGGCCGGAGCGTCCGGCCCGGCGGGCCATGACGCCGTCGAGCACGTCGGCGAACGCGCAGACCATGACGACCATGACCCCGGCGAACAGGTGCCCCGTCGGGAACAGCCACAAGGCGCCGACGACGACGCCCACGGTCCCGGCGACCGTCACCGCGTCGGGGCTCACGCCGAGGCGGATGAGGAGCGCGGCGAGCGGGGTGAACAGGCGCGTGGTGAGCGCGCGCAGGCGTCCGAACATCAGGCCTCCCCCTCCGCGTCGCGGTCGGGCCACGCGGCGGCGAGCCGCGCGCGCGTGTCGCCGAGCAGCTCGGGCACGGCCTTGGTCTGCGCGACGATCGGCAGGAAGTTCGCGTCGCCCGCCCACCGCGGCACCACGTGCTGGTGCAGGTGCGCCGCGATGCCCGCGCCCGCGACGGCGCCCTGGTTCATCCCGAGGTTGAACCCGTCGGGGCCCGAGACCGCGCGCACGACGCGCATCGCGGTCTGCGTGAGGTGCGCGACCTCGACCGTCTCCGCCTCGGTGAGGTCCGTGTAGTCGGACACGTGGCGGTACGGCACGACCATGAGGTGGCCCGGGTTGTACGGGTAGAGGTTGAGCACGACGTACGCCGTCTCCCCGCGCGCGACGATCAGCCCGTCCTCGTCGGAGCGGTCCGGGATGCGGCAGAACGGGCACTGCCCGCGCGAGTCGTCCGCGGGCTTGTCCTGCCCGCCGATGTACACCATGCGGTGCGGCGTCCAGAGCCGGTCGAGGCCGTCGTCGAACCCGGGGTGGTCGTCCGGGGACTCGACCGTCGTGCCGGGGTCGCCGGCGCCCGGCACGGCCTCGTCGGCCGCGCCGGGCACCCCCGCGCGCTCGTCGCTCACGCGGTCAGACCTGCACGCGGTCGCGGACGGCGACGACGATCCGCTCGACCGCCTCGGCGACGGGCACGCCGTTGTCCTGGCGTCCGTCGCGGTAGCGGAACGACACGGCGCCGGCCTCGGCGTCCTCGCCGCCCGCGATGAGGACGAACGGCACCTTGCGCGTGCTCGCGTTGCGGATCTTCTTGCCGAACCGGTCGTCGGAGTAGTCGACCTCCGCGCGGATCCCCTGCGCCTTGAGCTGCGCGACGACGTCCGCGACGTAGTCGTTGAACGGCTCCGCGACCGGGACGGCGACGACCTGCACGGGCGCGAGCCACGCCGGGAACGCGCCCGCGTAGTGCTCGACGAGGATGCCGAAGAACCGCTCGATCGAGCCGAACAGCGCGCGGTGGATCATGACCGGGCGCTGCCGCGAGCCGTCGGACGCGGTGTACTCGAGCTCGAACAGCTCCGGCTCGAAGAAGTCGAGCTGGATCGTCGAGAGCTGCCACGTGCGCCCGATCGCGTCCTTCGCCTGGACCGAGATCTTCGGGCCGTAGAACGCCGCGCCGCCCGGGTCGGCGACGAGCTCGAGGCCCGACTCCGTGGCGACCTGGCGCAGGACCTCGGTCGCCTCCTCCCACGTGGCGTCGTCGCCGACCGACTTCTCGGGGTCGCGCGTCGACAGCTCCAGGTAGAAGTCGTCGAGCCCGTAGTCGCGCAGCAGGTCGAGCACGAACGACAGCAGCGAGCTCAGCTCGTCGCGCATCTGCTCGCGCGTGGTGTAGATGTGCGCGTCGTCCTGCGTGAAGCCGCGCGCACGGGTGAGGCCGTGCACGACGCCCGACTTCTCGTACCGGTACACCGTCCCGAACTCGAACAGCCGCAGCGGCAGCTCGCGGTAGGAGCGCCCGCGCGAGCGGTACACGAGGTTGTGCATCGGGCAGTTCATCGGCTTGAGGTAGTAGTCCTGGCCGGCGCGCTTGACGTTGCCCTCGTCGTCGAGCTCCTCGTCGAGGTGCATGGGCGGGTACATCCCGTCCGCGTACCAGTCGAGGTGGCGCGACGTGTGGAACAGGTTCGCCTTGGTGATGTGCGGCGTGCTGACGAACGAGTAGCCCGCCTCCACGTGCCGCTTGCGGGAGTACTCCTCCATCTCCATGCGGATCGTCGCGCCGTTCGGGTGGAACACGGGCAGGCCCGAGCCGATCTCCTCAGGGAAGGAGAACAGGTCGAGCTCGTTGCCCAGGCGCCGGTGGTCGCGGCGCTCGGCCTCGGCGAGGCGGTCGAGGTACGCCTTGAGCTCGTCCTTCGTGGGCCACGCCGTGCCGTAGATGCGCTGCAGCTGCGGGTTCTTCTCGCTCCCGCGCCAGTACGCCGCGGCCGAGCGCATGAGCTGGAACCCGTTGCCGATGAGGCGCGTGCTCGGCAGGTGCGGGCCGCGGCACAGGTCCTTCCACACCACGGTCTCGCTCTCGCGACCGGCGCCGCGCACGTTGTCGTAGATCGTCAGCTCGCCGCCGCCGACCTCGACGCTCGCGCCCTCGGTGTCGTCCGCCGCCCCGCCCTTGAGCCCGATGAGCTCGAGCTTGTACGGCTCGTGGGCGAGCTCGGCGCGCGCCTCGTCCTCCGTCACGACGCGGCGGCGGAAGGTCTGCCCCTCCTTGACGATGCGCGACATCGCCTTGTCGAGCGCCTTGAGGTCCTCGGGCGTGAACGGCGTGTCCACGTCGAAGTCGTAGTAGAACCCGTCCGTGATCGGCGGGCCGATGCCCAGCTTCGCGTCGGGGTTGACCTGCTGCACGGCCTGGGCCAGCACGTGCGCGGCCGAGTGGCGCAGCACCGCGAGGCCGTCGGGCGAGTCGATCGTCACGCCCTCGACGACGTCGCCGTCCGCGACCGGGGTGTCGAGGTCCTTGAGCACGCCGTTCACGCGGATCACGACGACGTCGCGACGCGACGCGAACAGCTCCGTGCCCGTCGTGCCCGCCGTCACCGTGGTCTCCTCCGCGTCGAGGGTGATGGTGAGGGGTGTCGAGACGACGTCAGACACGTCCGTGCTCCGTTCTGCTGGCGGGAGGCGCGCGCGGCTCCCGGTTCGGTCCTGCGGCCGGCGGGCGCTGCCCGACAGCACGAAGGGCGCCGTCGTGGACGGCGCCCCTCGATCGTACCGACCCGGAGGTCGGTCGTCGGCCTCCTCGGCCTTCTCGGCGAGGGCGTCGACGTGCGGGTCGACCGAGCCCGGCGCGACGGACCGGATCCTCTCCGCCACGTGGTCGATCCGATCGTCGGCCACGGGCTCGCGTGCGTCGCGACGCGAGCACCGGCCCGGACCGGGCGCCCCGCCCGCTCCGCGGCCTGTCACAATCATCGCCATGGACGACGACGTGGCACCCGGCGAGCGGACCGCGCGGGTCTTCCGCCGACGGCTCAACGAGCTCTTCGCGCGCGGGCGCGGCGGCCGCCCCGTGACCAACCGCGAGGCCGCCCAGTGGATGACCGAGCAGGGCTACTCCATCAACGAGGCGTACCTCAGCGCGCTGCGCGGCGGGCACCGCTCGTCACCGAGCCTGCGCGTCGTCGAGGGCATCGCGGCGTTCTTCCGCGTGAGCACCGGGAGCCTCGTCGACCCTGACGAGGCGCCGGACGCGCGGCTGCGGGCGGCGCTCGCGGACGAGGGCGTCGAGCAGTTCGCGCTGCGCGCGCAGGGCCTGTCGCCCGAGAACGTGCGCGCGATCATCGAGATCGTGGACCGCGTGCGGCGCCTCGAGCACCTGCCGCCCGTCGAGGACGACCGTGGATGACCTCCTGCGCGGCGCGGGTCTCGACCGCGCGCGCAGCATCGAGGAGGCGTGCCGCCTGGTCGCCGCGGTCCGCGGCCGTCCCCTGGAGGTCGTCGAGGGCGACCTCGGACCCGGGGTGACCGGGCTCTGGCTCGCGTTCCCGGACCGTGACCTCGTCCTCGTCGACGCGCGCCAGACGCTGCCCGGGCAGCACCGCGACCACGTCGTCGCGCACGAGCTCGTGCACGTCCTGGACGCCGCCGCGTCGTGCTCGCCGCCCGCCGGCGCGTGCCGCGACGGGTACGACGACCCGGCGGAGCGGCGCGTCGAGCGGCTCGCGAGCGAGCTGATGATCTCCATCGCGTCGCACGGCAGCTCGGCCTCGCGGCTGACGTCCCTGGAGCTCTACCGGTGAGCCACGCCGCCGGGGTGCTCGCGGTCGCGCTGTTCGCCGCCGCGGCGGCCTGGACGGGCCTGCGCGCGCGCACGAGCGCCGACGCGTCGCTGCCCGTCGGCCTGGGCTTCGTCGCGCTCGCCTCCGCGCTGCGGGTGCCCGTGGTCGCCGAGCTGCTCAAGGCGCACGCGCCCGCGGGCACGCACGAGGTCGCCAAGCACGTCGCGCTCGTCACCGGCTGCCTGTTCGTCGGCGTGTGGGCGTACAGCGCGACGACGGGGCGCGCCCCGCGCACGCGGCACGTCGCGCTCGCGGCCGCCGCGGTGGGCGCCGCGATGGTCGCCGTCGCGGTGGCGAGCGGGCCCTGGACGACGCACGACCTCGACGCCCAGGTCCGCGACCGCCCGCTCATGTGGGGGTACTGGGCGCTGTACTACGGGACGTTCGTCACGGCGACGGCGACGTTCGCGGTGTCGTGCGTCCGCACGCGGTCGCGGCGCCCGCTGCGGCTGCGCTGGGGCATGGACCTCGCGGCCGCGGGCGCGGTCGTCGCGGTGGCGTGGGCGGTCGTGAGCTTCGTCGCGATGCTCCTGCACGAGCCGGGGAGCACCGAGCCCTACCTCGTGCTCGGCGTGCGCACGCGCTACCTCGTGCTCGCGGCGAGCGTCCTGCTGACGGTCGGGATCGTCGGCCAACTCGCCTCGTCCGCGGCGTTCGCCCGGGAGCGGCGCCGCGACCTGCACCACCTGCACGCGTTCCTCGTGGCGGCCGTCGGCGAGGGCGGGTCGCTCGGGTCGAGCGCCGCCGTCGACGAGTACCACCGCACCATCGAGATCTTCGACGGGCTGACGGCGCTCGCGCTGCACTCGCGGCGCGACGACGTGGACCACGTGCGCATCGCCGTGCCGGGGAGCCCGCGCGAGGTGATCCTCGCCTACCAGCTGCACGTGGCCGCGACGCGGCGGGCCCGGGGGGACGCGCCGAGCGCCGACCCGGACGACTGGTCGGGGCTGCTCGCGGACGACGACGCGCTGCGGCGGCTTGGGCGCGCGCTGCGCGACCGGACGAGCCTGGAGGAGTCGACCCGCGTCCTCGCGGGGGTGTGATCGTCGCCGCCGGGACCCGACGCCAAGCTCCCCCTGCGCGCTTGGCCCCGCGCCGAGCCTCGGCCGGCGGGCCTCAACCTACAGACAGACGACCGGCGGCGCAACATGCCTCGCAGTTGAAATCTCAACGGTTGGCGGGCATCACGAGGCGTGCGCTCAGCCCAGGAAGACCTGCGCGCACACGAGCGCTCCATCGCCCTCGCCGGGGTCGGGCGCGCACGCGACGCCGACGGCCGTGAGCGCGGGGTCGAGCAGGTTCGCCCGGTGCCCGTGGGACCCCATCCACGCGTCGACCACGTCCGCCGGGCCGGCGGCGGCGCGGCTGAGGTTCTCCGCGGCCGTGCCGCCCGCGGGCGCGCACGTCGCGACGACGTCGTCGAGCGGCGCGTGCTCGAGCGGGGCCCCGACGAGCGCCGCCGCGCGGGCCCGGGCCGCGTCCTGAGCGCACGCGCTCTCCTCGAGCCGCGGGACCCCCGCCTCGTCCCGGACCTCCTGCGTCCGCGCGACGAGCCGCGCGGCGTAGTCCGCCGGGTCCGCATCAGCCGCCCCCGTGTCGTCCGCCGGCCCCGTGCCCTCCGCTGCCTCCCCCGCCGTCGCGGGCGCGGACCGCGCGCCAGGGCCGGACGCGCCGTCGTCCGTCCCGCCGCCGTCCGGCATGCACGCGACCAGCGCGAGCGCCGCCACGACCCCCGCGACGACCGCGGCGGGTCGGCGGCGCGGGCGCGCGGTCACTGGCGCCCGAGCGCGCGGTACGTCCAGCCCGCCTCGCGCCACGCCGCGGCGTCGAGCGCGTTGCGCCCGTCGACGACGCGCGGCGCGGCGACGAGGCCGTAGAGCTTGCCCGGGTCGAGCTCGCGGTACTCGCGCCACTCGGTGAGCACGAGCACGGCGTCGACCCCGTCGACCGCCTCCTCGACGGTCTCGGCGTACCCGAGGTGCGGCGCCTTGGACCGCGCGTTCGCGAGCGCGCGCGGGTCGGTGACGACGACGCGCGCGCTGCGCTGGTGCAGACGCTGGGCGACGTCCAGGGCCGGGGAGTCGCGCACGTCGTCGCTGTCGGGCTTGAACGCGGCGCCGAGGACCGCGACGCGTGCGCCGGCGAGCGGGCGGCCGTCGAGCACGCCGACCGTGAGGTCGACCATGCGCTCGCGGCGGCGCAGGTTGATCGAGTCGACCTCGCGCAGGAAGCTCACGGCCGGGTCGGCGTGCAGCTCCTCGGCGCGCGCCATGAACGCGCGGATGTCCTTGGGCAGGCAGCCCCCGCCGAACCCGAGGCCCGCGTTGAGGAACCGCCGCCCGATCCGCTCGTCGAGCCCGATCGCGTCGGCGAGGCGCGTGACGTCGCCGCCCGCGACCTCGCACAGCTCCGCCATCGCGTTGATGAAGGAGATCTTCGTCGCGAGGAACGAGTTCGCGGCGACCTTGACGAGCTCGGCCGTCGCGCGGTCGACGACGAGCCGTGGCGTGCCGTCCGCGAGCGCCTCCGCGTAGACGGCGTCGAGCGCGTCGACGGCGCGTGCGCCGTGCGCGTCGTCGGGGACGCCGTAGACGAGGCGGTCGGGGTGCAGCGTGTCCTGGACGGCGAAGCCCTCGCGCAGGAACTCGGGGTTCCAGACGAGCGTCGCCGTGGGGCGCGCCGCGGCGAGCTCGCCCGCGAGTCGCGCCGCGGTGCCCACCGGGACGGTCGACTTGCCGGCCACGACCGCGTCGGGGCCGAGGTGCGGGACGAGCGCCCGGAACGCCGCGTCGACGTACGTGAGGTCGGCGGCGTAGGAGTCGGCGCGCTGGGGCGTGCCGACGCACAGGAAGTGCACGTCCGCGTCGGCCGCGCGCGCGACGTCGGTCGTGAAGGTCAGGCGTCCGGTCGCGCCGACGTCGGCGAGCAGGTCGTCGAGCCCGGGCTCGTAGAACGGCGCGCGCCCCGCGCGCAGCGCCTCGACCTTGCGCGCGTCGACGTCCACGCCCACGACGTCGTGGCCCAGGCTCGCCAGGCACGCCGCGTGCACGGCGCCCAGGTACCCGCAGCCGATCACCGAGATCCTCATGTGCTCGTCCCCCTGCTCGTCCTCACCAGTTCGCGCGCCCGGCCCGCGAGTCGGGCGCGCGGGTCATCTCCGCTCGCGCGGCAGCACCGCGTCGTCGAACGACGCGGTCTCCTCGAGCGCGGCGGGCGGCGGCGGGGGCAGGACGGCGACGGTCTCGCCGCGCGCTCCCGTCCGCGCCCGGGCGATCGGCGCCCCGGCCGCGTCGGGCGGTGCGGGCACGGTGGCCGCGTCCCCCGCCTGGTGCGGCGGTGCGGGCACGGGTGCCGTGCCCGCCGCACCGGGACCGCCGGGCTCGCTCTCCTCCCCCGCCGCGACCGGCGCCCACGGGCCCGGCGCCGTCGCCG
>NZ_JAAFAN010000160.1:0-347 GCF_010287905.1 Cellulosimicrobium composti | reverse complement strand
CCGACCCCGTCCTCGAACTCACCGCCTAACCCCGCGAAGGATCACCAGCCGCTACACCACTCCCTGGGACTTGACCGGATGCCGAAGCGCTTTGCGATCGACAGGACGCTCTCACCGCTCGCCCGGGCGGTTCGGATAGCGTCCACTTCCCTCTCGGTCAGCGGTGTTCGAGACCGTCTCGTTGGGTTCGACACCACCCCCGGCTCGGGCTCGGACGCCGGTGGCTGTTCGCTCGCGATGCCCCGTCTCGCCTGCTCCCACGCCGAACTCTGAATCGCCCTGGGTCTGATGGAGGCTCTGGTCATTTGGTTCCGATCAGGGCTTCGTGGCCCTGCTGCTTAGCGTAG
>NZ_JAAFAN010000159.1:0-397 GCF_010287905.1 Cellulosimicrobium composti | reverse complement strand
CCGACCCCGTCCTCGAACTCACCGCCTAACCCCGCGAAGGATCACCAGCCGCTACACCACTCCCTGGGACTTGACCGCGCGGGCAGGTCCGCCGCAGCCTGGGCACACGACGCTGATCCACTTCTCGATGACACTCATACAGAGTCCATCGCTCGACACTACGCCCTCCCTCACTCCTCGAGGGCCGGTGGTCACGCTCGCGGGTTCAGGAGTGTCCCGAGTCGTTGTGCTGGCGTCTGCCAGCCCAACCTCCTAGACGCTGCGAGCAATCCGTGCCGGTGTAGTGTCGAAGTGTGGTTGATCGCCGGATCGGCCCACGCGACGCCGATCGAGATGGCTCTCGGACGCCGGGCGAGATGGATGCCCCGGACGAGGACACCTCGGGCGCGCGATGGGA
>NZ_JAAFAN010000015.1:0-65349 GCF_010287905.1 Cellulosimicrobium composti | reverse complement strand
GGTTCGGCCCGCGTGACCCGTCGCGGGCGCCGCGTCGCCGGTCGGCGTGGCTTCCGTGCCCGACGCCGTCCCCCCGGTCGCGGGGGCCGAGTCCGGAGCACCGCCCGCCGACGTCCCCGCGTGGGCCGACCCGTCCGCGTCCGTCGCGGCCTGCGCCGCGTCGCCGTACGTCGAGGCGTAGAGCATGCGGCGGTCGCCCGTGACGCCGGTGAGCGCGATGCCGAGGAGCGGGACGTTGCTCACGCGCAGCCGCTCGGCGGCCTCGACGAGCACCGCACGGTCGGTGCGGCCGGCGGAGGCGATGAGCACGACGCCGTTCGCGTACCCGCCGAGGATCGTCGCGTCGGCCGCGGCGAGCACGGGAGGCGCGTCGACCACGACGACCTCGGCGTGGTCGCGCAGGTTCCGCACGAGCTGTCGGGCGCGCGCCGTCGCGAGGAAGTCGGCCGGGTCCATCTCCTCCTCGGGCACCGGCATGACGCGCAGGTTGGGCACGGTCGTGGGGCGCAGCTCCTGCTCGTCCCCTTGCCACCCGTCGGGCGGCGGCAGCATGCGGTCGAGCTGGGGGCGCCGCAGGTCGCCGGACAGCGCGACCGTGCGCCGACCGCTCAGCGCGAACGACGCGGCGAGGTTCGCGGTGATGAACGAGCGTGGTGCGGACGGGTCGGCCGCGGTCACCACGACGACCGCGTGCTTGATGTTCGTCGTCGAGACCTGGACGGCGGTCCGCAGCTCCCGGATCGACTCCGTGAACGGCGTCGCGACCTTGCTCGCGACGGGCAGCGCGTGCGTGTGGGAGAACTCCTTCTCGGCCGGGCGCGTGCCGTAGAGTTCGGCCAGCACGGGCGTCTCGGTGAGCCGCGTCGACTCGGCGGCGCTGCGCACCCGCATGTCGAGCCCGCGGCGCCCGAACGCGAGGCCGACCCCGGCGACGAGCCCCACGAGGACGGCGAGCGCGAGCACCGTCGCGCGCGACAGCCCGAGCGCCTCCGCGCCGGTCGCGGGGGCGACGACCTCGCCCGGGACGGCGATGCCGCGCAGCGAGTTGATCTGCACCGTGAGCGCCGAGTAGTCGCCGACGATGATGTCCTGCTCCGCGAGCGCGAGCGGGTCGTCCCCGTCGCGGGCGAGCCGCTGCCGGACGCCCGCGAGCTGGTCGGCGAGCGCCTGGCGGCGCGCCTCGAGCTCCGCGGCCTGGTTCCCCTGGATCGTCACGAGCTGTGCGGCGTACGCCTCCGCGAACGCGTTGGCGACCTCCACCGACCACGCCTCGTCCGTCGTCGTCGCCGAGACGTAGACCATCCGGTTGTCCCTGTCCACGTCGGCGCTGACCGTGCTCGCGAGCTCGTCCGCGGCCGCCGGGTCCCCGAGCGCCGTCGCCGCGGCCTCCGCGACCTCGGGCGACGTCACGTCGTCGGCGGTGGTCTTGACGGTGACCTCGACCAGGGACTCGCCGCCCTGCGCGCTCTGCACGCCGTGCAGCTGCACGGTCGCGGTCGCGCGGTACTGCGTCTCCTGGCGGTCGAGGTAGAACAGCGCTCCGGCGACGACGACGAGGACCGCCGCCAGCACGTAGTACCTGCCCGCCCAGACGGTGCGGACGAACTCCCTGATGGTCATTCCTGCGCTCTCCCCCCACCCGGTCGTCCCGCGCTCAGGGTGCGGTCCTGCTGCTGCTCCGCGACGACGCCGCGCAGCCGCTCGACGAACCGCTCCCGGCCGAACGTCGCGACGTGCGCCGCCACGGCGTCATCATCCCACGACCGCGAGAGCGCGTCCTCGACGGCGTCCGCCACGAGGTCCGCGCGCGGTGCGTCGAAGAACACGCCGGTGACGCCGTCCGCGACGGTGTCGAGGTACCCGCCGTCGCGCAGCACGACGCTCGGCCGCCCGAACGCACCCGCCTCGAGGGGGGACAGCCCGTAGTCCTCGTACGACGCCGCGACGAGCGCGGACGCGTGCCGGTACACCCACCGCAGCGTGGCGTCGTCGACACGGCCGAGGAGGTGGACGCGGCCGCGCTGCGCCGCCTGCGCCTCGAGCCGGGCACGGTCCGGACCGTCGCCGACGACGACGAGCTCCCTCCCCGTGGCCTGCGCCGCGGCGACGACGACGTCGACGTTCTTGTACGGCAGGAGCCGCGCGACGCACAGCAGGAATCCCGGCTCCACCCCGGGCAGGGGGCGCTCCTCGCCCGCGGGCAGCATCGCGGGCGGCGGCGCGAGCACCTCCGCCTCGATGCCGTACGCCTCGCGGATCGCGCGCTGCGTGACGGTGGAGTTCGCGAGGTAGACGTCGGCGCGGCGCGCGGCGGCGCCGTCCCAGCGGCGGAGCCCCGGGGACAGCAGGCCGAGCGCCGCGGCGGCGGCGCGCCGCCGGGCCCGGTGCGCGGCCGACCCCTCGGCGGGCCCGAGGTAGCGGTCGCGCTGGTAGAGCCAGCGCGCTGGCGCGTGGCAGTAGACGACGGTGCGGCGCGCGCCCCGGTAGCCGTGCGCCCAGCCCGTGGACGACGCGAGGAGCACGTCGGCGTCGACGCGCTGCCGGTCGACCGCGGGCGCGAGGAACGGCAGGGCCGCGCGGTGGTGGCGGCGGAGCAGGCGCGAGCGGTCGAGAGCGGACGTCCGCAGGTCGAGCGCGCCGAACTCCGGGAACGTGCCGTCCGGGTCGTACAGCGTCGTGTACATCGGCGAGCCGGGGAACGCCTCCGCGAGGAGCAGCGCCACCCGCTCCGCGCCGCCACGCTGGGTCGCGTAGTCGTGCGCGAGCGCGACACCCTGGGTCATCGGCCCTCCCTCGCGAACGCAGGACCACCAGCCTAGGCGGGCGGCACCCCCCGAGAAGGGGGACGAACGGACCTCACCCGGGTGAAAACGGGCGTCCCGGGCCGCGGTCGCGTCAGGCCTTCGTGTGGTACTTCCCCTGCGCGGCGAGCAGCCCCTCGGTGAGCAGCATCTCGACGGCGTCGGCCGCGTCGTCGAGGAGGAACGGCAGCTCCTTGGCCTCGGTGCCCTTGAAGTCCTTGAGCACGAAGTCGGCGGTGTCCTGACGGCCCGGGGGGCGGCCCACGCCGCCGCGGACCCGCACGTAGTCGCGGGTGCCGAGCGCCTTCGAGATGTCGCGCAGCCCGTTGTGGCCGCCCTCGCCGCCCCCGATCTTGAGCTTCACGCTCCCGAACGGGATGTCGACCTCGTCGTGGACCACGACGACGTGGTCCGGGTCGATCCCGTAGTACTTCGCGAGCCCGGAGACGGGGCCGCCCGAGACGTTCATGTACGTCGTCGGCTTGGCGAGCACGACGCGCGGGCCGGGGCGACCGCCCGGCAGCATGCCGATGCGCGCCTCGGCGACCGCGGCCTGCGCGCGGGGGTGACGCGCGAAGCGGGCGGCGGCCCGGCCGGCGAGCACGTCGAGGACCATGTGGCCCAGGTTGTGGCGGTTGCCCGCGTACGCCGGCCCGGGGTTGCCGAGCCCGACGACGAGCCACGGCTGGTCGGTCATGTCGTCCTCGTCCTTCGTGCGGTGCCCGCGCCGAGCGACGGTCGGGCGCGGAATCGTGCGGGCGCACGGACGCCCGGCACCGTCACGGTACCGGGCGTCCGACGCGGGGTCCGGTCGCGGCGTCGGCCGACGACCGGGAGGGTCACTCGGCGGCGGCCTCGGCGGGAGCCTCGGCGGCCTCCTCGGCGGCGCCCTCGTCCTCGGGCAGCGCCTCGGCCTGCGGCTCCGTGACGGAGACCACGATGAGCTCCGGGTCCGCCGTGAGGGTCGCGCCCTGCGGGAGCGTCACGTCGCCCGCGAGCACCTGCGAGCCGGCCTCGAGGCCCTCGATGGAGACCTCGATCGACTCGGGCAGGTGCGTCGCCTCGGCCTCGATCGCGAGGGTCTGCAGGTCGACGAGGTGGATCGTGCCGGGGGCGGACTCGCCGGTGACGACGACGGGGACGTCGACGGCGACCTTCTCGCCCTTCTTCACGATGAGCAGGTCGACGTGCTCGATGACGTTGCGGACCGGGTCGCGCTGGACGTCCTTGGTGATGGCGAGCTGCGCCTTGCCCTCGAGCTCGATCGAGAACAGCGCGTTCGAGTGCTTGAGCGCCATCATCGTGTCGTGGCCCGGGAGGGTCACGTGCAGCGGGTCGCTGCCGTGGCCGTAGAGGACCGCGGGGATCTTGTCGGCACGGCGGATACGGCGGGCGGCACCCTTGCCGAACTCGGTGCGGGCCTCGGCGACGAGCTTGATCTCGGACACGTGGATCACTCCTGGAAGAACGTTGCGGGCCGGCCGCCAGTGGGGAGCGGTCGGCTGTCCGGACGGTGAGAGGGCCTCCCGGACGGGCGGCTGCGTCGGCGCGGGACGTGTGACGGGCGCGCAGGAGGACGACCGCCCAGTCGATAACGGAGATCCAACAGGTCTGGCTGACACTCGCGGTCCCGCGCCGCCGGTGTGCTCACCGGTCCAGCGCTGCCGGCCGTCAGACGTCCCTCGCCGAGGCAACCGGACTACTGTACCCGGGCGGGCCGGGACGGCGAAACCCGCCCGCGCGACGTGCGCCGGGTCAGCTCGTCGCCGCCGCGGTCGCGGCCACGGACGCGCCGACGACGATCGCCGCGGAGATCTCCTGGACGTAGGCGCGCACCGCCTCGCTCCCCCAGCTCTGGCGGGCGATCTCCTTCGCCCGCCGGTCCGCGGCACGTCGGTGGGCGGCGGTCCACTCCTCGCCGCCGCCCGACCCGCCCGCGGCGAGGACCCGGCCCGCCTGACCGGTCGCGGAGAGCACGGCGACCAGCGCGGCCGTGCGCTCGTCCGGGTCGCCGCCCTCGACGAGCACGCGCCGCAGGTCGGCGCGCACGGCGTCCTCGTGCCGCGTGTCGGCCGCGGGCCAGCGCGTCGTCGGGAAGATCCCGAGCACGCGCCCCTCCTCGCGGCGCAGGACGCCCCGCTCGGCGAGCGACGCGATCGCGCGCGCCGCAGGCTTGAGCCGCGCGAGGGGCGCGACGAGGGCCTTGGGCTTGGACCCCTCGCGCGCGCGGACGACGCCGAGCGCCTCGTCGAGGAGGGCGTTGCCCGTCGGGGACGGGTCCCGCACGACGATGCGGCCGACCCGGCCGCCGTCGCCGTCCCCGGCGAGGTCGGCGCGGCGCAGCAGGGCCAGCTCGACGAGCAGCGCGCCGGCGGCGACCTGCTCGCGGTAGGAGGCGTCGACGACGGCCTTCCCGGTCACGTCGTCGAGCGTGAGCAGCAGGTAGTCCTCGAGGATGAGCATGTGTCCACGCTACGGCGGCGCGGTGCCCCGGACAGGTGCGGAATGTCATCGCCCGGCCGTGCGGCCCGCACCCCCACGACGAGGGCGCGGGGCGTGCTGGCGGGACCAAGCCCGGGCCCGGGAGGCGCGGTCAGTCCGCGAGCTCCCAGCGGACCGTGACGCTCGCGCGGACCTCCTGGGTGCCGGGCTCGACGACGAGCGCCTCGCTCGCCGCCTTGGCGGCCAGGACACGCGGCACCGGTCCCGGCCCGCCGACGTCCTCGCGGATCTCGACGACGGGCCCGAGCGAGCGGCCCGCGAGGCGCGCGTACTGCTCGGCGCGCGACCGCGCGTCGGCGAACGCGGCGTCGCGCGCCGCCACCGCGAGAGGCGCCGGGTCGCCCACGGCGAGGCTCGTCGAGTCGAGCCGCGCGACCGGGCCCGCGGCGTCCAGCGCCGAGCGGACGACCTCGCCGCACGCCGCGACGTCCCGCACGGTCGCGCGCAGCGTGAGCCGCGCCGTCGTGCGCGGGCCGTCCTCGCGCTGCTCGGTCCACGTCGACGTCTGCGACGTGCGCACGTCCTCCGGCGCGACCCCCGCCGCGACGAGCGCGTCCCGCGCGGCGGCGAGGCCCGCGTTCGCGCGGTCGAGCGCGTCCTGGACGCCCGGCGCGCTCGCCTCGGCCCCCAGCTCGACGACGGCGACGTCCGGCGCCGCGGTCACGGCGCCCTGGCCGGTGGTCGTCACTCCCGAGGTGCTCATCCCGCCTCCACGTCGTCGGTGTGTCGACGGCACGCGCCGGCGACGCGCCCACGCTACGCGGCCGCCCGTCGTCGTGCCGCCCGGGTCGCGGCCGCCCTGGTCGCCCGTCCGCCGGCGTCCCGGGTCGTGCGGTTCGCGCGCGCAGACGACGACGCCCCGCCGCGCGGTCGTGCGCGGCGGGGCGTGACGGTGACGCGTGGCGTCAGCTGTTGCCGTCGAAGAGCGAGGTGACGGACCCGTCGTCGAACACCTCGCGGATCGCGCGCGCGATGAGCGGCGCGATGGAGAGCACGGTGAGCTGCGGGAACTGCTTCTCCGCGGCGATCGGCAGGGTGTCGGTGATGACGACCTCGCTCGCCCCGCACTCGGACAACCGCTGCGCCGCCGGGTCGGACAGCACGCCGTGCGTCGCCGCGACGATGACGGAGCGCGCGCCCGCGGCGAGGATGACCCGCACCGCCTCGGCGATGGTGCCGCCGGTGTCGATGAGGTCGTCGACGAGCACGCAGTCGCGGCCCTCGACGTCGCCGACGACGCGGTTCGCGACGGCCTGGTTCGGGCGCGTGACGTCACGCGTCTTGTGGACGAACGCGAGCGGCCCGCCCCCGAGCTTCGCGGCCCACTGCTCGGCGACGCGGATGCGGCCCGCGTCGGGCGAGACGACCGTGACGTTCGACGTGTCGACGCGCGAGCGCACGTAGTCGGTGAGGATCGGCATGGCCCACAGGTGGTCCACCGGGCCGTCGAAGAAGCCCTGCGTCTGCGCGGCGTGCAGGTCGACGCTCATGAGGCGGTCGGCGCCCGCGGCGGTGAACAGGTCGGACATGAGGCGGGCCGAGATCGGCTCGCGGCCGCGGTGCTTCTTGTCCTGGCGCGCGTAGCCGTAGAACGGCTGCACGACCGTGATGGTGCGCGCCGACGCGCGCTTGGCCGCGTCGACCATGAGCAGCTGCTCCATGATCCACTGGTTGATCGGGGCGGTGTGGCTCTGGAGGATGAAGACGTCCGAGCCGCGCACCGACTCCCCGAACCGGACGTAGATCTCGCCGTTCGCGAAGTCGTACGCGGTCGTCGGGAGCAGGTCGATGCCCAGCTCCCGCGCGACGTCGTTGGCGAGCTCGGGGTGCGCGCGCCCCGAGGCGAGGACGAGGGACTTCTCCCCGTTTCCGGCGATCGTGCTGCTCATACCTGTGGGTTCCTTCGGTGGTGTTTCCGGGTGCGGGGGTGGTCTGAGGAGGTCCGGCCGGTTCGCGGTCAGTCTGCCGTGGTGGTGGGTCGGGTGCCACGCAGCGCCTCGAGCGTGTGCTCGAGCTCGGGGCCGGGCGGCGGCGGGGTGGGGCGGTCGGCGGTCGCCGCGGCGCTCTGGTCGGCGAGCTGCGCCTGCGCCTGGGCGCCGAGCGGCGGCACCTCGGGGTCGGTCGCGCGCGCGGCCGCGGCTGCCTCGGCCGCCGCGGTCCCCGGACGACGGCGCTCGACCCAGCCCTCGATGTTGCGCTGCGGGCCGCCGCTGACGCCGAGCGCGCCCGCGGGCACGTCGCGGCGGATCACGGACCCGGCCGCGGTGTACGCGCCGTCACCCACGGTCACGGGCGCGACGAACATGTTGTCCGCGCCGGTGCGCGCGTGCGAGCCGATCACCGTGCGGTGCTTGTGGACGCCGTCGTAGTTGACGGTGACCGACGCGGCGCCGATGTTCGTGTGCTCGCCGATCGTGGCGTCGCCCACGTAGGACAGGTGCGGGATCTTGGAGCCCTCGCCGATCTCCGCGTTCTTCGTCTCGACGAACGTGCCGATCTTGCCCTTCGCGCCGAGCACCGTGCCCGGGCGCAGGTACGCGAACGGCCCGACCGTGGTCCCCGCGCCCAGGACGGCGAGGGTGCCGTGCGTGCGCGTCACCGTCGCACCGGCGCCGACCTCGGTGTCCGTGAGCGTCGTGTCCGGGCCGATCGTCGCGCCCTCGCCCACGACCGTCGCGCCGTGGAGCTGCGTGCCCGGGAGCAGGGTGACGTCGCGTGCGAGCTCGACGTCCACGTCGACCCACGTCGTGGCCGGGTCGACGACGGTCACGCCCTCGCGCATCCAGTCCTCGAGCAGGCGGCGGTTGAGCTCGGCGCGCAGCATCGCGAGCTGGACGCGGTCGTTGACGCCCTCGACGACCGTCGGGTCGTCGGAGACGAGCGCCCGCACGACCCCGCCCTCGGCGCGCGCCGCCGCGACGACGTCCGTGAGGTAGACCTCGCCCTGCGCGTTGTCGCGCCCCAGCGTGGCCAGCCCGCGGCGCAGGACCGCGGCGTCGAACACGTAGATCGAGGCGTTGATCTCGCGGATCGCGAGCTCGTCGGCCGACGCGTCCTTGTGCTCGACGATGCGCAGCACGTCGCCCGTCGCGGCGTCGCGCACGACGCGCCCGTAGCCGGTCGCGTCCGCGAGCTCCGTCGTCAGCATCGTCACGGCGTTGCCGTCCGCGACGTGCGCCGCGAGGAGCTGGGCGAGCGTCCCGCCGTCGAGCAGGGGCGTGTCGCCCGCGGTGACGACCACGGGACCCTCGAGACCGTCGCCGACGCCGCGGCCCTCCTCGCCGTCGGGCACGCCCCGCAGGAGCGCCTGCGCGTGCGCCTTGGCGTCGAGCGCGGCGAGCGCGCACTGCACCGCCCGCCCCGTCCCGGGGATCTCGTCCTGGTCGACGACCACGGCGGCCGGGTCGACCGTCACCGCGTGCTCGGCCACCCGGTCGCGCTCGTGGCGCACGACGACGGCGAGGAGCGCCGGGTCGAGCGAGCGCGCGGCGACGAGCACGTGCCCGAGCAGGCTGCGGCCCGCGAGCGTGTGGAGCATCTTGGGGGTGGACGACTTCATCCGCGTCCCCTCGCCGGCGGCGAGGACGATCACGGCAGCGGGGGCGACCGTGGTGTCGGTTCCCTGCTGAGCTTCCATGGGTGTTCCCCTCGGGATCGGTGGCACGAGCTCCGCCCCCAGGACTCGAACCTGGACCAAGGGCACCAAAAACCCTTGTGCTGCCGATTACACCAAGGCGGAACGGACCCGGCGTCGACCGCGCCCGGTGCGTTCCCGGGCCGCGACGGGCGGGGTGGGTCCGGGAACAGTCTGCCAGGTCGGTCCCCCTGCGCGGCGACGCTCGCGCCCGTCTCGTCCCATCCGCACCCGCGCCGCGGCGTGGCCCGCACCACACCGGGCGGCCTCGTCCGGCGCGGCCCCGGGGCGCGCCGTCCCGGCGCGCGGCGGCGGGCGGCGTCCCCGGCCCGGCGGGGCTTCACGGCATGATGGTCCTCGTGGCCGAGCCCAGACGCACCCCCCGTTCCCGCATGACCGCGAGCCAGCGGCGCGAGCAGCTGCTCGCCGTGAGCCGCGGCCTGTTCGCGGAGAAGGGGTTCGAGGGCACGAGCGTCGAGGAGATCGCGGCGCGCGCCGAGGTGTCCAAGCCCGTCGTCTACGAGCACTTCGGAGGCAAGGAGGGGATCTACGCGGTCGTGGTGGACCGCGAGGTGCAGGCGCTGACCGCCGCGCTGTCCGGGGCGCTCGACGAGGGCGGCCACCCCAAGGTGCTGCTGGAGCGCACCGCGCTCGCGCTCCTGACGTACATCGAGACGTCGGAGGACGGGTTCCGCATCCTCGTCCGCGACTCGCCCGTCGCGCAGGCGACCGGCACGTTCTCGAGCCTCATCGGCGACGTCGCGACGCAGGTCGAGCACCTCCTCGCCGACCAGTTCAAGTCACGCGGGCTCGACCCCAAGGTCGCGCCCATCTACGCGCAGATGCTCGTGGGCATGGTCGCGCTGACCGGCCAGTACTGGCTCGACGCGCGCTCCCCCAAGAAGTCGGAGGTCGCGGCGCACCTCGTCAACCTGGCGTGGAACGGCCTCGCCGACATGGAGAAGCGCCCGCACCTCATCACGACGAAGCGCTGACGGCCGGCACCCGGCACCCGGGCGAAGACCACGGGAGAAGTCGCGTCATGGCGGCACGGCACGCCCGTCTCTCCCTCGGAAGCACGAGCTCGACGAAGGGCGGGGCACCTCATGCACGGGCACGACCGGTCGACCGACCGCACGCCGCACGACTGCCGGGACGAGATCCGTCCCACGGTCTGGGGCTACTCGACGTGGACGACGGCGCGCTGCCTGCAGGGCGCCGTCGCCGGGGCGCCGGAACGGATCGTCCAGCGGACCGACGTGCTCGTGCCCGGGCTGACGCCGCGCGAGCTCGACCGGGTGCGCCGGCACGCGGCCCGGCGTGCCGCGGTCGACGGGCTGCGCCCGGGGGTCGTCGCGGGTGCGCTCGTCGCGCTCGCGGTGCTCGCCCTGGGCCGGGACCTCGCGCCCGCGCCCCTCGTCCTCGCCGCCGCGGTCCTCGGCGCGGGCGCCCTGCTGCTCACGCGCGCGCTCGTGCACGCGACCGCCGGGCCGCGGCTCACGCGCGTCGAGCGCCGCGCCCTGCGCGACGCGATCGAGATCCGGCGCGTGCGCGTCGCGCCGCCCACGTCCGCGGGCATGCGCGTGCTCGTCGCGATGAGCGCCGTCGAGTCGGTCTCGGGGCGCCTCGACGAGCGGGAGGCCGCGATCGCGCGCGAGCTCCTGTGGGCCGCGCTCGACGCCGTCCGCCGCGACGACGTCGCGGACGTCGACCACGCGACCGCGGCGATGCTGCGGATCACGGTGCGCGCCGCGCGCTCGTCGCTCCCGCGCGTGCCCGACGAGCACCGGGGCTGACCGCCGCTCGCACCGCCGAGGCCACCGACCTCGGCGGGGCCCGGTCCCCACCGTTCGCACGGGCAGGACGTGACATCTGTCCTGTGCCGCCCACCGGGGCGCGTGGTTGTGTGGGACCCATGGCGACTCTTGAGATCGACTCGCTGACCAAGTCCTACGGCGACGTCCGCGCCCTGCGGGGGACGTCGTTCGACGTGCGCGCCGGCGAGATCTTCGGCTTCGTCGGCTCCAACGGGGCCGGCAAGACCACGACGATGCGCATCGTGCTCGGCGTGCTCGCCGAGGACGCGGGCGAGGTGCGCTGGGACGGGCGGCCGATCGACCTCGCCGCCCGGCGACGGATCGGCTACATGCCCGAGGAGCGCGGCCTGTACCCCCGCATGAAGGTGGGCGAGCAGCTCGTCTACCTCGCGCGCCTGCACGGCCTCTCCGCCACCGACGCGAAGGACGCCATGGAGCGCTGGACCACGACGCTCGGCGTCGACGCCCGCCGCGGCGACGAGGTGCAGAAGCTCTCGCTCGGCAACCAGCAGCGCGTCCAGCTCGCCGCGGCGCTCACGCACGACCCCGAGCTGCTCGTGCTCGACGAGCCGTTCAGCGGCCTCGACCCGGTCGCCGTCGACGTCATGAGCGGCGTGCTGCGCGACCGCGCCGACGCGGGCGTGCCCGTCGTGTTCTCGTCCCACCAGCTCGACCTCGTGGAACGCCTGTGCGACCGCGTCGGCATCATCAAGGACGGCGCGATGGTCGAGGTCGGCACGATCGACGAGCTGCGCCGCACGGAGCACGAGCGCTGGGTCGTGGACGGGCCGCCGGGAGCGACGTGGATCGGCGCCGTGCCCGACGCGCGGGCCGTGAGCCTCGAGGGGTCGCGCACCGTCGTCGAGCTCACGTCCGCGGGCGGCGTCGACGGGACGAGCGGGCGCGAGCAGGCCGTGCTGCGCACCGCGCTCGCGGCCGGCCCCGTGCACGAGTTCGCGCTCGTGCGGCCGTCGCTCACCGAGCTGTACCGCGACGTCGTGAGCGCCGAGGAGAAGCCGGCCGGCGAGGCCGCCGAGACCGTGGAGGTGGGGGCATGAGCACGGGGACCACGCTGACGTCCTGGGGCGCGATCCGCCTCGTCGCCGGCCGCGAGATCATGACGCGGCTGCACTCGAAGTCCTTCGTGTGGCTGACGGTGATCCTCGTCGCCGCAGTCGTGCTCGGCGGCGTCGTGCTCAACGCCGCGAGCTCGTCCGGCCCGACCGCCGAGCGCGTGGGCGTCACGCCCCAGACGGCGGCGCTCGCGGAGCCGATCACGGCCACGGGCAGCACGCTCGGGACCGAGGTCGAGACGGTCGACGTCGCCGACGACGCCGCGGGCGAGGCCCAGGTGCGCGACGGCGACCTCGCCGCGCTCGTCACGGGGACGGCGGACGACCCGACCGTCGTCGTGGACACCGAGCTCTCGCCCGGGCTCACGGCCGTCTTCACGACGCTCGCCCAGCAGACCGCGCTGTCCGACGCCGTCGCGGACCTCGGCGGCGACCCGGCCCAGGTCGCGGGTGACATCGCGACCGCCGAGCCGACCGTCCGCACGATCGGCGAGCCCAGCGAGTTCGACCCCGCGCGCTACATCACGGGCCTCGTCACCGGGATCCTGCTCTTCATGGCCATCATGATCAGCGGCCAGCTCATCGCGCAGGGCGTCGTGGAGGAGAAGACGAGCCGCGTCGTCGAGCTCCTGCTCTCCACGGTCCGGCCGTGGCAGCTCATGGCGGGCAAGGTGCTCGGCATCGGCCTCGTCGGGCTCGGGCAGGTCGCGCTCGTCGTGGTCGCGGGCGTCGGCACGGCGCTCGGGCTGGGCCTCGTGGACACCTCGACGATCGACCTGGGGACCGCGGCCGTGTGGGCCCTCGTGTGGTTCGTCGTCGGGTTCGTCAGCTACGCGCTGCTCATGGCCGGGCTCGGCGCGCTCGTCTCGCGCCAGGAGGACGTCGGCGCCGTCACGACCCCCGTCACGTTCCTCATGGTCGTGCCGTACATCGTGGGCGTCTCCGTCGCGCCGTGGGCCCCGGACAACCCGCTCGTGGTGTGGCTGTCGTACGTGCCGCTGTGCTCGCCGCTGCTCATGCCCGTGCGCATCGCGCTCGGCAGCGCCGAGACGTGGGAGGCGCTCCTCGCCCTGGGCCTGTCCGTCGCCGTCGTCCCGGTGCTCGTGTGGCTCGCCGCGAAGATCTACTCCAACGCGGTCCTGCGCACCGGCGCGCGCGTCAGGCTCAAGGACGCCCTGCGCGCCGCCTGATCACCCCCACGCCGAGCATGCGGTTGGGGAGCGTCTGACGATCCGGACGCTCCGGAACCGCATGCTCGGCGCGCCGGAGTTGACCGGGGCCCGTCAAGAGTCTTGACGTCGAGACACATCGAGTACCCTCTCGTCATGGACCAGCAGCACGAGGACGAGGTCGACCGCATCGTCGCGGCCTGGCAGCGCGAGCGCCCCGACCTGGACGTCGAGCCGCTCACCGTCTTCTCGCGCGTCGACCGCCTCGCGCGCCACCTCGACCGCGCGCGCCGCACGGCGTTCGCGCGCGGGCACCTCGAGACGTGGGAGTTCGACGTCCTGTCCGCGCTGCGCCGGGCCGGCGAGCCGTACCGCCTCTCGCCCGGCGCGCTCGTCACGCAGACCCTCGTGACGAGCGGCACCATGACGAACCGCATCGACCGGCTCGAGGAGCGCGGCCTCGTCGTGCGCCGCCGCTCCCCCGACGACCGCCGCGGCGTGCTCGTCGAGCTCACGCCCGACGGACTGGAGCGCGTCGACGCGGCGATGACCGACCTCCTCGCCGTCGAGGCGCGCATCCTCGACGCGCTCGAGCCCGGCGGACGCCCGGCGCTCGCGGCGCTCCTGCGTACAGTCGTAGGACAGTTCGACGACTGACCGACGGCCCGCCGACCGGACGGGCGGCGTCGCCCCCGTCCGCACCCGGAGGTCCCCGCCCGATGCCGCCGTCCCGCCCGAGCACGTTCCGCGGCGGGATCGACGGCGTGCTGCTCGTCGCCGTGCTGCTCGTCGCGGTCAACCTGCGCGCTCCGCTCACGGCGCTGCCGCCCGTCGTCGCCGACGTCGCCGCCGACCTGCACCTCACGGCCGCGGCGGCCGGGCTGCTCACCGGGATCCCCGTCCTGTGCTTCGCGCTCGCCACGCCCGCCGTCGCGGGACTGCTCGGGCGGTCGTCGCTGCGGACCGCGATCGCCGTCGCGCTCGGCCTGATCCTCGCGGGCACCCTCGTGCGCTCGGCCGACCTGGGCGCGCTCGTCGGCGACCCGGCGGTCAGCGCCCCGGGGACGTTCGCCGGGACGGTGCTCCTCGGGCTCGGCATCACGACGGCGAACCTCGCCGTCCCGATGATCGCCCAGCGCGACTTCCCCGGGCACGTCTCGACCGTCACCGGCCTGTACACGGCGGCGATCAACGTCGGCACGGTCGCGACGACGGCGCTCACCGCACCCCTGGCCGACGCCGTGGGCTGGCGCTGGGCGCTCGCGTCGTGGTCCGTGCTCGCGGTGGTCGCGCTCGTCTGGTGGCTGCGCGCGGTCCCGCGCGAGGCGCGACCCGACCGCGGTCCGGCGGTCTCGGCGGCGCCGCCGCGGGAGGCGCCCGACGCCCCCGGCGACCACGACGGCGACGGCGGCCCCGGCGCTGACGGCGACGGCGACGGCGAGGCCCTCGCCGCGGCGGCCGCGGAGGGCGTGACGGGCACGGACCCGGCCGCCGCCCGTGAGCGCCACGTGCTCGCGACGCCCTTCACGTGGTGGCTGTGCGCGATGTTCGCGCTCCAGTCGTCGAGCTTCTACGCGCTCACGGCGTGGCTGCCGCTCGTCCTGGAGGAGCTCGCGGGCATCCCGCGCGCGGCGTCGGGCGGGGCGGCGTCGCTGTTCCAGGGCTTCGCGATCGTCGGCGGGCTCGCCGTGCCGCTCGCGGCGCGGCGGTGGTCGCTGCGGCAGAGCTTCGTGGGGATCGCCGTGCTCTGGCTCTCGCTGCCCGTGGGCCTCCTCGTCGCGCCGGGGCTGTGGGCGGTCTGGGCGTCGGCGGCCGGGGTCGCCCAGGCGGCCAACTTCGTCGTCATCTTCACGCTCGTCGCGCAGCGCTTCCCCACCGTCCGACGCGGACGCCAGGCGTCGGCGACCGTGCAGTCGGTGGGCTACTGCCTCGCCGCGGTCGCGCCGACGCTCGCGGGAGCGCTGCACACCGCGACCGGGACGTGGACGACGCCGGTCGCCGTCGTGCTGGGCGCGCTCGTCGTCATGACGGGGATCGGCCTCGTGCTCACGGGCCGACGCCCGGCGCCCGCGCCGCGCTGACCGGACCTCTTCATCAACGGCCGGAGCATCCCGGCGCCCGTCGACCCTTGACCCTCGCTCGCGGGCGTGTTTATGGTGTACACATCGTTTATGCCATACACCTACGTGTGCGTCGCACACCGCATCCGACCGAGAAGGAGAAGGCGATGACCGAACCGATGATCGCCGTGCAGGGGCTGGAGAAGTCCTACGGCGACCACGCCGTGCTGCGCGGCGTCGACCTGACCGTGCGCCGCGGCGAGATCTTCGCGCTGCTCGGCCCCAACGGCGCCGGCAAGACCACGACGGTCAACATCCTCACGACCCTCGTGCGGCCCGACGGCGGCACGGCGCGCGTCGCCGGCGCGGACGTCGTGCACGACGCGGCGCGCGTGCGCGAGGTCATCGCGCTCACAGGCCAGTACGCGTCGGTCGACGAGTTCCAGACGAGCCGCGAGAACCTCGTGATGATGGGCGAGCTCGCGCACCTGCCCCGGCGTGCGGTGCGTCGACGCGCGGACGAGCTCCTCGCGCGCTTCGACCTCACCGACGCGGCCGACCGGCGGGTCGGGACCTACTCGGGCGGCATGCGGCGCCGGCTCGACCTCGCGATCAGCCTCGTCGCCGACCCCGCGGTGCTCGTGCTCGACGAGCCCACGACGGGGCTCGACCCGGCGTCGCGCGCCCAGCTCTGGGACGTGGTGCGCGGCCTCGCCGCGGACGGGACGACCGTCCTGCTCACCACGCAGTACCTCGAGGAGGCCGACCGCCTCGCGGACACGATCGCCGTCCTGCACGACGGCCGCGTCGCGGCGCGCGGCACGGCCGCCGAGCTCAAGGCGCTCGTCGCGGGCGACCACGTGCGCGTCGCGTTCGACGACCCGGCGAGCCTCGCCGCAGCGGCCGGGCTGGCCCCCGCGCTGGGGCTCGACGGCACGACCACCGACGAGAAGGACCTGTCGCTCACCGCGCCGAGCGACGACCCCGTCCGCACGATCCGCGACGTGCTCGCCGCGGCCGACACCCACTCCCTCGCCGTCGTCGGCGTGAGCGTCGTCAAGCCGACGCTCGACGACGTCTTCCTCGCCCTCACCCGGAAGGAGAGCGCCCGATGAGCGCCACGCCCACGGCCACCCCCACCCTGGCCCGGCCCTCGCGCACCGGGCCCGACCGTCCCCGCCGCAGCCCGGCGACGGCCGCGCGCGACGTCCGCACGATGGTGCGCCGCGAGACGCGGCGCCAGCTGCGCAGCGTGGACGGGCTCATCACGGCGTTCTTCCTGCCCGTGATGGTCATGCTCGTCTTCGTCGTGATCTTCGGCGGCGCGATCGGCGGCGACGACTACATCGACTACGTCGTCCCGGGGGTGCTCGTCATGTGCCTCGGGTTCGGCTCCGCGACGGCCGCGGTCGGCGTCGCGCAGGACATGACGTCCGGCACGATCGACCGGTTCAAGACGCTGCCGATCTTCGGGCCGTCCGCGCTGTGGGGGCACGTCGTGGCGAGCGTCGTGCGCAACCTCGCGTCCGCCGTCGTCGTCGTGGGCGTCGCGCTCGCGCTCGGCTTCCGGCCCGACGCCGGGCTCGCCGACTGGCTCGGGCTCGTCGCGTTCGCCGTGCTCGCGGTGCTCACGTTCACGTGGCTCAGCGTCGCGCTCGGCCTCGTCCTGAGCGTCGAGGCGTCGCAGTCGGTGAACTTCCTCTTCCTCTTCGTGCCCTACCTCAGCTCGGGGTTCGTCCCGATCGACACCATGCCGACGTGGCTGCACGGGTTCGCCGAGAACCAGCCGTTCACGCCGGTCATCGAGACGTTCCGCGGCTTCCTCGCCGGGTCGCCCGACGCGTCGACGGCGCTCACCGCCGTCGCGTGGCTCGTCGGCTTCCTCGTGGCGAGCTGCGTCGTCGGCTCGGTGCTCTACCGGCGACGGACCGCCCGCTGATCCCGCCGCCGAGCATGTTGCTGTCGCCCGCCCTGGGCTCAGGGCGGGCGACAAGCACATGCTCGGCCGGGCACAGCGCCGGACACCCGACCTCGGGGATGATGTGGGCATGACGGACGCACCCGACCTCCCTCCCCGGCTCGCGCTCGCGTGGGGCGTCGCCGAACGCCCCGAGCGTGCGCCCAAGCGCGAGCTGAGCATCGAGCGGATCGTCGAGACGGCGATCGAGATCGCCGACGCCGACGGGCTCGGCGCGGTGTCCATGGCCAAGGTCGCGCAGCGGCTCGGCTTCACGACGATGTCGCTCTACCGGTACGTCACGAGCAAGGACGACCTGCTGCTCCTCATGCAGGAGGCCGCGCTCGACGTCGAGTACCCGCCGCCGCACGACCCCGCCGACTGGCGCGCGGAGCTGCGCGAGTGGGCGCAGTTCACCATGGCGACGTTCGCGTCCCACCCGTGGTTCCTCGACATCCCCGTGACGGGGGCACCCCTCACGCCGAACAACCTGCGCGGCGCGGACAGCGGGCTGCGCGCGCTGCGTTCCACGCCGCTCGACGACGAGGAGAAGATGTCCGTCATCCTCCTCGTGAGCGGGTACGCGCGGAACGCGGCCCGGCTCCAGACCGACCTCGCGCGCGCGGTCGCGGCGGCCGACGGCGACGCGACCGTCCAGGGCGGCGCGTGGGCCGACGCGCTGCGCGAGCTCGTGGACGAGGTCCGGTTCCCCTACCTGCGCCCGCTCGTCGAGGCGGGCACGTACGCGGGCGAGGGCGACATCGACGACACGGCGTGGGGCCTCGAGCGCGTGCTCGACGGGATCGCGGTCTACGTCGACGCGCGCGCGGCCGGTGCCCCGGGGGCTGGCAACCGCGGTGGCAGCGGCTCGACGCCGGTCGACGGCCCCGGCGCGGACGGCGCGGCCTCCGCGCCGGACCCGCGCGACGCCGTCGCACCCGTCGAGGTCGCGGTCCACCTCAAGGACCCGAAGGTCAAGAAGGCCACGCTCAAGCGCCGCGACGCCGAGCGACGCGTGCGCGAGGCGCAGAAGAAGGTCCGCGAGCTCAAGAAGGCGCTGCGCGAGGCGCAGAAGGCCGAGCGCGAGGCCGCCCGTGCGGCGGTCGAGAAGGCGCGCGCCTGACCGCACGCCTCGCGGGAGGCCGACGCCGGGCATCACGCCCCGCGGCCCCCGCACGGCACGACGACGGCCGGTCACCCGCGCGGGGTGGCCGGCCGCCGTCGTGCGCGCGCCGTGGTGCGCCCGGCGCGAGCGCCGTGGGTCACTCCGCGAGGGCGAAGCCCGTCGTCCACGAGGTCTTCTCGGCCGCGGCGAGCGTGAGCTGCAGGAAGCCGAGGGCCTCGAGCTCGTGCGCGCGCCGCAGCGGGCCGGCGTCGACGACGCGCACGCCGGACACGGCGGCGGCGAGCGTGGCCTTCGCGTCGGCGTCGTCGCCCGCGACGAGGACGGTCGTCGGCAGCGGGCCGACCTGGCCGGACGCGAGCGTCGCGGCGAAGTTCGTGTTGAACGCCTTGAGCACGCGGGCGCCCGGCACGCGCTCCTGGATCTGCGCGGCGGCCGACGAGCCCGCGGGCACGACGAGGGAGTCGAACGTCGCGAAGTCGACGGGGTTGGTGATGTCGACGAGCACCGTGCCGTCGAGGCGGTCCTCGTAGGTGTCGAGGACCTCGTCGACCGCGCCGTACGGGAGGGCGAGCACGACGACCTCGCCCGTGACGTCGTCGCCGACCTTCCCGGCCGTGACGCGCGGGTCGAGCTCGGTGGCCTCACGGGTGAGGACCTGGACGTCGCTGCCCGCGGCGAGCGCGAGACCGGTGATCGCCGAGCCCATGTTCCCGGCGCCGATGATGGTGATGCTGCTCATGGTGGCTTCCCTTCGTGCGCCGTCCGGCGGGCGGCTATTGGTTGTTGCTACAACTAACACCGTACGCGCCGAAGCTTGTAGCGTCAACTATTACGATGGAGTCTCCCGAGGAGGCTTGATGACGACAGAACCCCGCTGGCTCGACGACCAGCAGCTCGACGCGTGGAAGCGGCTCGTGGCGGTGGTCGAGCTGCTCCCGGGCGTGCTCGACTCCCAGCTCCGGCGCGACGCCGACCTGAGCCACTTCGAGTACTACGTGCTCGCGATGCTCTCCGAGGCACCGGGCCGCACGCTGCGCATGACGGGCCTCGCGAGCGCGACGAACGCGACGCTCCCGCGGCTCTCGCACGTCGTGGCGCGGCTCGAGAAGCGCGGACTCGTCGAACGCGTGCCGTGCCCCGAGGACCGCCGCGCGACGAACGCCCACCTCACCGACGCGGGCTGGGACAAGGTCGTGGCCACCGCGCCCGGGCACGTGGCGACGGTGCGCGACCACGTCATCGACGCCCTCACGGACGAGCAGGTAGCCCAGCTCGACGAGATCGCGGGCGCCATCCTCGCGCGCGTCGACCCCGACGACCGCATGGGCTTCCTGCGGCGCTGAGCCCGACGCCCCCGCTCAGCGGGCGCGCGCCGGGCCGGCGACGACGAGCACCCCGTCGTCCGGGCCCAGGCCCGCGAGCGCCGCGGGCAGGTCGTCCACCGCGAGGTCGGCGTGCGCCGGGAGCGCGGCGACCACGTCGTCCCACTCGGGCGACGCGTCGTCGACCTCGACGCTGTGCCCGTCCACGAGGTCGAACGACACGTAGCGCGCGGTACCGCCCGCCGCCGCGAGCGCGAAGGCGGTGACGCGGCGTACGTCCGACCACGGCGCGAGGACGCCGCCCTGGCCGTCGTCGACCTCGACGCCGCGCGCCGAGACGGCGACCCGCATCGGGTGCGGGCCCGTCACCCGGCGACCTCCGCCGCCTCGAGCCACGCCGCCTCGAGGTCGTCCTTCTCGGCCGCGAGCGTGCGCAGCTCGGCGTCGAGCTCGGCGACGGCCGCGAAGTCCGTGGCGTTCGCCGCGATCCGTTCGTGCAGGCGCGCCTCGGCCTCCGCGATCTTCGACAGCCGTCGCTCGATGCGGTTGATCTCCTTCTTCGCCGCGCGGACCTCGGCGGCGCTGGGCCCGGCCGGGGCGGCCGCGTCCGGCGCGCCCTCCGCCCCGCCGTCGCCCCCGGCCGCAGGCGCGAAGCCGCTCGACGCCGCCCCGGGAACCGCGAGCGCCGCGCGCCGTAGCTCGAGGTACTGCTCGACGCCGCCCGGAAGGTCGCGCACCCGACCGTCCCCGAGCAGCGCGACCTGGCGGTCCGCGACGCGCTCAAGCAGGTAGCGGTCGTGCGAGACGACGACGAGCGTGCCGGGCCAGCCGTCGAGGAGGTCCTCGAGCGCGGCGAGCGTGTCGGTGTCGAGGTCGTTCGTGGGCTCGTCGAGCAGCAGCACGTTGGGCTCCGCGACGAGCAGGCGCAGGAGCTGCAGGCGGCGGCGCTCGCCGCCCGAGAGGTCGCGCACGAGGGTCTGCGACCGCTCGCGCGTGAACCCGAGGCGCTCGACGAGCTGGGACGCCGTGAGCTCCTTGCCGTCCACGACGACCGAGCGCTTCTCGCTCTCGATGACCTGCACGACGCGCAGGCCCGCGATGTCGTCGAGCTCGCCGACGTCCTGCGACAGCTCCGCGACGTGGACGGTCTTGCCGCGCTTGACCCGCCCGGAGTCGGGCTCGCGCCGCCCGGCGAGGAGCGCGAGGAGCGTCGTCTTCCCGGCGCCGTTGACCCCGACGACCCCGTACCGGTCGCCAGGTCCCAGACGCCACGTGACGTCGTCGAGCAGCACGCGCTCGCCCTGACCGTCCTGGCGCGGCACCGCGACCGTCACGTCCTCGAGGTCGAGCACGTCCTTGCCGAGCCGCTTCGTCGCGGTGCGCGTGAGCTCGAGCGTGTCGCGCGGCGGCGGGACGTCGGCGATGAGCGCGGCGGCGGCGTCGAGGCGGAACTTGGGCTTGGACGTGCGCGCGGGCGCGCCGCGCCGGAGCCACGCGAGCTCCTTGCGCAGCAGGTTGTCGCGCTTCTCCGCCGCGACGGCCGCGGTGCGCTGGCGCTCGGCGCGCGCGAGCACGTACGCCGCGTACCCGCCCTCGTAGCCCTCGACCTGGCCCGAGCCGTCGCCGCGCACCTCCCACATGCGCGAGCACACGGCGTCGAGGAACCAGCGGTCGTGCGTGACGACCACGAGGGCGCCCTTCGCGCCCGGGCGGGCGAAGCGGTCGCCGAGGTGCGCGGCGAGCCACGCGACGCCCTCGACGTCGAGGTGGTTCGTGGGCTCGTCGAGGAACAGCACGTCGTGGTCGGCGACGAGGAGGGCCGCGAGCGCGACGCGCCGCCGCTGCCCGCCGGACAGCGTGTCCGCCGGGGCGTCGAGGTCGAGGTCGCCCAGCAGCCCCGCGTGGACGGTGCGGATGCTCGCGTCCGACGCCCAGGCGTGGGTCGCGGCGTCGCCGTGCACGAGGTCGCGGATCGTCGCGCCGGTGCCGACGTCGTCGCGCTGGTCGAGCAGGCCCACCCGCAGGCCGCCCACGCGGGTGACGCGGCCGCCGTCGGGCTGCTGCGTGCCCGCGAGGAGGCGCAGGAGCGTGGTCTTGCCGGCCCCGTTGGGGCCGACGATGCCGACGCGGTCGCCGTCGTCCAGGCCGAGCGAGACGTCGTCGAGCAGGGTGCGGGTGCCGACGGTCAGCGAGATGCCGTCGGCGCCGAGGAGATGAGCCACACCGTCGAGCGTAGCGACCTCGGCGGCGTCCTCGTGCAGGGCGCCGGGCGCTCAGCCCGACCGCGCGTCTCGGCCCGATGGGGACTCCTCCCCCTTGCGCCGGGCCGCGCCATGACGAAGGGTGACCGTGACAACCGTCCCCCTGCCAGCAGAGGTTCACCATGTCCTTCTACGGTGCCGACGTCGCCGCGCTGCGCGGGCTCGCCGACACGTTCCAGGGCGAGTCCGCGAAGCTCGAGGCGACGACCTCGGCGCTGCGCGCCGCCGTCACGTCGACCCCGTGGGCAGGTCCGGACGCCGAGGCGCTGCGGGCACGGTGGCACGGCGAGATGGAGGCGGCGCTGCGAGCGTCGTCGACCCTGCTCGACGACGGCGCGCAGAAGCTCCGCGTGCAGGCCGAGCAACAGGACAGCGCGAGCGCCGTCGACGGCGGCGGGAGCAGTGGCGGCGGTGCTGGCGGCGGCGGCGGTGGCGGCGGGATCCCTGGTCTGCCGGGCGATCGCACCCTGCCCGACCTGCCGCCGATGACCGAGCAGCAGGAGCCGCCGACGATCGTCGCGACGGAGCACGTGACGTACGAGCAGGGCATCGGGGCCGGCCCGGGGGAAGGGAGCGCCGGGTTCGAGTACCGCATCGACGAGCTCTCCGACGGGACGTTCCGGGTCACCCAGCTCGCCGGGGGCAGCCTGGGGGTCGGAGAGGGCACCCCGACCCCCTACGTCGAGGGGCACGTGAACGAGCACGGCGTCAACCTCGGCGCGCAGGCGGGCGCCTCGGGCGGGGCGGTGCTGAACGTCGGGAGCGAGTACACCTTCGCGAGCCAGGAGGAGGTCGACGCCTTCCTCGCTTACCAGCAGCGCCAGACGATGCACTACATGGGGCCGGAGCTCGGGTCGTACGTGCCGCCAAGGCCCGACGCCACGATCGTCGAGGCGGGCGCCTACGCGACCGGGTCCGCCGGGGGTGCGGTCGTCCCGCTCGCCGGAGGCAGGGCCGAGGTCGAGGTCGAGGGCCTGGTCGGCACCCGAGTGGACAACAACACGGGCACCACGACGGTCTACGTCCGCGGCGACGCCGGCGCAGGCATCGAGGGCACGGGGATCGTCCCGGGCAGCACGGACCTCGGCGGGCCCGGCGTGTACGCGATCACGTACGACGCGAGCGGCAACGTCGTGCCCAACCCGCCGAGCTCGCTCATCACGACGCCCCCCGGCGGGACGGTCGTGAAGGAGCAGGGTGCCGGGTTCTCCGCCGGGACGCCGCTGCCCGTGGTCGGCGGCGGGAGCGTCTCGGTCGGAGGGTCGCGCACCCGCACCGAGTACCCCGAGCAGGGCTGATCGGCGGCCTCTCCTACTTCAGTCCCGTGTGCGCCAGGCCCTGGACGAACTGCTTCTGCGCGACGAGGAACACCGCGAGGACCGGCAGCACCGTGAGCGTCGTCGCGGCGAGCTGGACGTTCCACATCGGGCCGCCGTAGGCGTCGACGTACTGCGTGAGCGCCTGCGGGAGCGTGAACCGGTCCTTGCTGGACAGGTACACGATCGGCTCGAGGTACAGGTTCCACGACTTGAGGAACGTGAAGATCGCGACGGCCGAGATCGCCGAGCGCGACAGCGGGAACGCGATCCGCCAGAAGATCCCCCACCGCCCGAGGCCGTCCATGCGCCCCGCCTCCTCGAGCTCGCCGGGGAGCCCGAGGAAGAACTGGCGCATGATGAACGTCGCGAGGACGCTCGGCGCCCCGAGGATCGGGATGACCACGAGCGGCCAGTGCGTGTCGATGAGCCCGAGCGAGTTGACCATCCGGAACAGCGGGACGATCGTCACCTCCGACGGCACGAGCAGCCCGACGAGCACGAGCAGGAACAGCGCGTTCGCCCCGGGGAACCGGATGCGCGCGAACGCGTACCCGGCCATCGAGGCCACGAGGATCGTCCCGACCGTCACGACCACGGCGATGTAGAGGCTGTTCCAGTACTGCTGCGCGAACGGCTGCAGCCGGAACACCTCGCCGTACGCCGCGAAGGACGGGTCCTGCGGCCACGGCGTCGGCACCGCGCGCAGGATCTCGCTCATCGGCTTGAGGCTCGACGTCGCCATCCACCACGTGGGGAAGACGAACGGGACGCTGAGCACGACGAGCAGCGCCACGAGCGCCCCGCGGCCCCAGCGGCGCCGGGACCGCGCCGCCCGGTCGCGCCGTGCGGGCGCGGGCCGCGCGCGGTCCCTGCCGTCGCCGCCCGTGCCCGACGCCGCGGGTCGGGCGGGGGCGTCGTCCGCGCCAGGGAGCGTGGCCGGGCCGGGCATCACGTCAGACTTCATGGAAGACCCACCTCTTGCGCGTCTGCCACTGCACGAGTGTCAGGACGAGGACGATGACGAACAGCAGGACGGAGATCGCGCTCGCGTAGCCGAAGTCGTTGAACCGGAACGCCTGCTGGTACAGGTAGTAGACGAGCACCGTGGTCGAGCTCCCCGGCCCGCCGCCCGTGAGCACGGCGATCTGCGCGAACACCTCGAGCGACCCCACGATCGTGAGGATCGAGACGAGCAGGACGGTCGGGCTGATGAGCGGGAGCGTGATCGAGCGGAACCGCCGCCACGCGCCCGCGCCGTCGATGCGCGCGGCCTCCTGGATCTCCTCGGGCACCCCCTGCAGCGCCGCGAGGAACAGGATCATGTTGAGGCCCACGTTCTTGAAGACCTGCACGACGATCACCGAGAGCATCGCGGTCGTCTCGCCGCGCAGCCAGTTCGGGCCCTCGACGCCGAGCAGCGACAGGAAGCCGTTGATTCCGCCGTCGGCCTGGAGCAGGAAGCTCCACACGATCGTCCACGCGACGAGCGACACGACGACGGGCGAGAAGAAGAACGTGCGGAACGTCGTGGTGCCCGGGAGCCGCTGGTTGAGCGGCACCGCGAGGAGCAGCGCGAGCGTGATGTTGAGGACCACGAGCCCGACGGAGAACCACAGGCTCGCGAGCAACGAGTCGCGCAGCCCGGGGTCGGCGAGCATGCGCTCGTAGTTGTCCGCGCCCGCGAACGTGAACGTGTTCGCGAGGACGTTCCACTCGTGCAGGGAGTACCAGACGACGGCGACGAGCGGCGCGACGACGAACGCGAGCGCGCCGAGCACGGCGGGCGCGACCATGGTGTAGCCCACGGCCGCGTCCCGTCGTGCGAGTGCGGAGGACGCCACGCTCAGTCCCCGAGCAGGGGCTGGATCGCCGCGCACGTGTCGGCGAGGACGCCCTCGACGTCCGCGTCGGCGGTCCACAGCGCGTCGAGCTCGGCGCGCACCGTGTCCTGCAGCTTGGCGAAGCTCTGGTGCGACGGCTTGGTCACCGCGCCCTGGATGCCCTCGACGACGACCGCCTGGAGCTGCTCCTCGCTGAGCCTCGGGTTCGCCGCGCCGAGCGTCTCGGCGTTCAGGAGCGACTCGCGCGGCGGCGGGAAGTACGCGGCGAGCGTCTCGGCGTTCTCCGGGTTGGTGAACCACGCGAGGAAGTCGGCCGCGACGTCCGGGTGCTCCCCGGCGGCGAAGACGCCGATGCCGGCCTGGCCGATGACGTTCTGCTGGCCCGCCGGGCCCGCCGGGAGCGGCACGACGTCCCACGCGAACGAGTCGTCGAGCGCCGACGCACGGCTGATCTGCGTGATCGTCATCGCGGAGTCGCCCGCGAAGAAGTCGGCGGTCGTGCCCGGGCCGGGCAGGGCCTTGTCGACGAACGTCGCGTCGTGGATCCACGTGAGCGCGTCGACCATCTCCGGATCGGTGAACGTGCACTGCGTGCCGTCCTCGCTCCACGGCGCGGCGCCCCAGCCGTCCCAGACCGTCGACAGGTTCTCCCAGATCTTGTAGTCGAAGTCGCGCACCACGAGACCCTGCTTGCCCGACGTCGCCGCGGCGGCCTGCGCGATGTCGCGGGCCTGGTCGTACGTCCACTCGCCGGACGCGACGAGGTCGGCCGGGTTCGGCTGGCCCGCCGCGGCGACCTGGTCGGTGTTGACGAACAGCGCGAACGGCGAGTTGGAGAACGGGTAGGCGTACAGGCCGCCGTCCTTCTCCCACAGCGCGAGCGACGAGTCGAGCAGGTCGTCGTACTCGTAGCCCTCGGTCTCCCGGAGCTTCGGGGCGACGTCCACGAGCGCGCCGCTCGCGACGAACTCGGGCGCGTAGCTCTCGAGGATCCATGCGAGGTCGGGCGCGTTGCCGCCCGCGAGCTGCGTCGTGAGGGACGTCGTGTAGTCCTCGAACGGGATGGTCTCGAACGTCACGCCCGAGACGAGGTCCGGGTTCTCGGCGACGTACGCGTCGGCGATCTCCTGGAACTGCGCGAGCTGCGTCTCGTCGGCCGTCCAGACCGTCATGCGCAGCTCGACCGGCTCGCTCGGGGTGCTCGGCTCGCCGGAGACGTCGTCGCCGCCGCCGGAGCACGCGGTGAGGACGAGGGCCAGCGCGGCACCGCCGGCGGCGAGGGGCACGCCGACGAGGCGGCGTCGGGCCGGGGTGCGGCGGGTGAGGGGGGGTCATCAGTTCTCCTTCGGACTGAGGGGGTCGTGCGTCGGTCGCCGTCGGGCGGCCGGGTCAGTAGGGGTGGGCCTCCGCGGGCCAGCGCAGCTCGACGCCCGCCCGGACGAGCTCGTCCTGGTAGTCGGCGAGCAGGTCGGCCTTGGACTGGACGGCGTGCGGGGTGCGCCCCGTCGCGAGGCAGTGCGCCGCGAGGTGTCCCGCGGCCTCGCCGATGTTCCACTCGACGGGGTGCAGTCGGTAGCACCCGTTGGTGATGTGCGTCGTGCCGATGTTCTTGTTGGCGGCGAGCAGGTTGGTCACGCGCTGCGGCAGCAGCGCGCCGAGCGGGATCTCGAACGGCGTCGACGCGACGTCGATGTACGTGTCGCCGCCGGTCGAGGGGTGCAGGTCGATCCGGTACATGCCGACGCCGACCGAGTCGTCGTAGCGCGTCGCGCCGCGGTCGCCGCGCACGGCGTACGAGACGTCGTTCTCCGTCACCGTCGTCACGGCGCGCAGGCGGCGGGACTCGCGGTGGTAGGCCGCCTGGGCGAGCCCGTCGGCCGAGCCCATGACGTCGGGCCGCAGGCGCAGGCCGGGGAACCCGGTCCCGCCGTCGGCGCGGGGCGCCTCGGTCTGCATCCAGTAGAGCATCGAGAGGCTGAGCTGGCGGGCGTCGGCGATCCGGGCCTCCTCCACGTCGCGCGGCACGTCGAGCACGGGCGCGAGGAAATAGTCGATGCTCGGCCAGTTCACGAGGCACAGGTCGCTCGCGTAATGGCCGGGCGCGAACAGGTCGCGGGCGGCGATGCGCCGGAACGTCCACAGGTTGCCGTCGCCGGGGTTCTTCGACTGGTCGGCGTCGACGGCGCGCGCGTCGTCCCCCGGGTTCGGGGTGAACGACCGCACGTCCATCGCGAGCGTGCGCGGGTTGGGCGCCTCCCACGACAGCATGCGCCGCCCGTTCCACGGTCCGGGTGTGTAGGTGCTCCAGAAGCCGTAGCGCTCGGGGCGGTCGATCGTGTGGTCGCCGTCCACGTGCTCGACGGCGAAGCACACGCTCAGCGCCTGCACGTTGTCCGGCTGCGCCTCGTCGGGAGCGCTCGGCTCGCCCGTCTCGCGGTTCGACTCGAAGCCCGTGACGTACTCGGTGCCGGTCAGCGGCAGGAGCTCTCCCGTCTCGGTCGCGTCGACGACGTACGCGGCGCGGACCGTCACGGCCCCGTCGCCGACCGCGCCGTCGCCCGGGGTGACCGGGGTGAGCGTCACGGAGGTGACGCGGTCGCCGTCGGTCGTGGCCGCCGTCGGGCGTACGCGCTCCAGCAGGCGGACGCGGCCCGCCGACCGCCACGGGGCGAGCATCTCCTCGAGCACGCCGACCGCGACGCGCGGCTCGTGGCACAGCTTCGAGACCCAGCCCGCGCCGGGGTTGAGCGCGTCCCACGTGCGCGCGGCGTCGGTGAGCGGGTATGAGCGCCGGTAGACGTCGCGGATGCCCTCGCGCAGCGCGCGGTAGCGCGCGGTCACGCCGAACCGCTCGACCCACGCGCTCTCGTCCGGCGGCACCGCCTGGGACGTGAGCTGCCCGCCGATCCACGGGTGCTCCTCGGTGAGGACGACGCGGGCGCCCCGCTCCGCCGCGGCGAGCGCGGCGGCCACGCCGCCGAGCCCGGCGCCGACGACGAGGACGTCTGCCTGCAGGTCTGGATGGGTCACGCTGGGGTCCGTTTCTCTGGTGCTCGGGTTCGGGTCGGGGGGCGTCAGACGCCCGGTGCGGTCGCGGGCGCCGGCCGTGCCGGGGCCACCGGCCGTGCGGGGGCCGCGACACGACGCCGCGCGGGCGGCGCGGCGACGGTCTCGCCGTCGACGTCGACGCACTCCAGGAGCTGGTGGAGCTCGTCCTCGGGGACGGTGAGGCCGCGCGTGGCCCGCCGCCCGGAGCGCGTCGGGCCGGTGTCGGCCGCGACGAGGCGCGAGAGGAGGACGAGGGCGCGCGCGCCCATCTCCTCGCGCGGGATCGAGAACCCCGACCACCGGCGCCCGCCCGGGCGGCCGTGGTGGGGCTGGCCGAGGAGGAGGAACGACACGTCCTCGGGCACCCGCACGTCGCGGCGCTCGAGCTCGTCGACGAGCTCCTCGGGGTAGTTCTCCGGGGCGACCACGACCGCGGTGAGGCGCTGGTCGACGATCTCCGCGGCGGTGGCGGCGACGTCGTCGAGCTCGACGAACCGCACCGTGAGGCCGTGCGCCTTCATCGTGGCGCGGTAGGCGTCCACGCGGTCGAGCGTCGGCTGGTCGGTGCCGCGCGGCCCGACGTAGCCGATCCGCTCGTGCCCGAGCGTGACGAGCCGCTCGACCTGCCGGGCGGTCGCCGTGACGTAGTCGGCGCCGACGTAGGGCAGCCGCCCGCCGTCGCTCCCGCGCTTGCCGATGAAGACGAACGGGTAGTTCGTGTCGAGCAGGTGCTGGAGCTCGCCGCGGTCCTCGTGCTGGCCGAGCAGGAGGCAGCCGTCCGCGATACCGAGCCGCTGCCACCCGTCGCGCGTGAGGCGGCGACGACCGTCGACGACGCGCGCGCTCGTGAAGAGCAGGATGTCGATGCCGAGCTTCTCGGCCGCGTGCTCGATCCCGACGAGGAACGGGCCGTAGAAGTCGCGGCCGGCGCGCGGGAACGTCGCCTCGTAGGTGAAGACGCCGAGGATCTGGTTGTGCCCGCCCGCGAGGCGCTGGGCGACCGGGTTCGCGGAGTAGCCCGTGATCCGGATCGCGTCGAGCACGCGCTGGCGGGTCTCCTCGCTGATCCGCACCCCGGCGGGCGTGGAGTCGTTCAGCACGAACGAGACCGTCGCCTGGCTGACGCCGGCCATCGCGGCGACGTCGGCCTGGGTGATGCGGTGCCTCGGCATGGATCCTCCTCGATCACGTCGTCGATGACGTGATGAGGAGTCTCGCGAGCGGCGCGCGCCGAGGTCAACGCGATAATACGCATTATTACGCCGGGAGCCGCACGCCTGCGCGCCTGGTCCCCGCTCCGGTGATCCGTATTACGACCGCCCGCGCAGGCTCCGGACCGTCTTCGGGCGGGCGGCGGGCGGACTTCCGGCGGGCGACGGACGGGCGCGCACGGGACGGGCCCGGGACCGCACGCCGAGGTGCGGTCCCGGGCCCGTCGCAGGGCGCCGTCGGCGGGCTACCCGCAGGTCACCGCGTCGTAGGTCGCGGTGGTCGACCCGCCGCCGTCCCCGACGACCTCGACCGTGGCAGCACCGGACGCGACCTGCGCCGAGCGCGACGCGAACGACTGGTACGCGCTGCGACCCGGCTCGACGTCGGCGACGGTCCGCTCGCCGAACGGCGTCACGAGCCGCACGGCCGCCGGGGCGTCGCCCGCGTTGCGCGCCGTCACGGCCACGTACGCGCGGCCCGCGAGGCAGCGCGCGACCGCGTCCACCTCGACGGCCGGCCCGTCGTCCGCGCACGCGGCCGCCTCCTCGGCCGTGGGCGTCCACCGGAACCAGTCGAACGACGCGACGATCTCCGGTGGCGTCGCGGACCCGCGCATCGCGAACGGCCCGACCCCGGTCGCGCCGAGCGCGGCGACGCCCACCGTGCGCCCCCACGGCGTGAACTCGACGCCGTCGACCGAGACCGACGCCCGCACGTCCGTCCCGTCGCTCGCGAGCCGGAGCCAGAACGTGTCGCCGAGCCCGGCCGGCGGGGCGATCGAGTCGAAGCCCGTGTTGCGGTCGCTGCCGCCCTGGCGCCAGATGAACTCGAGCCGGGCGCCGTTGGAGCCGTGCACGAGGTCGAGCTTCGCGTAGTTCGCGTCGTCGCGGTACAGCAGCAGCCCGCTCTGCTGGAACGTCTGGGCCGGGGACACGGAGACGGCGGTCGTGACCTCCCACGGCCCGTCCGGCACGGCCTGGAGCGGCAGCGACGCGCCGGCCACGCCGGTCGGGTACGCCGGGACGCGCAGCGCGCCGTCGGTCAGCGCATGCCGCGCCGTGCCCTCGCGCACGACCGACCACAGCGCCGGGTCGAGCGCCGCGCCGTCGAACTCGTCCGACCCCGCGCCGCGGCACTGCTCGCGCAGCGGGTCAGGGTCCTGCCCGGGCTCGGGCGGCCGCACCGCGTCGGGGTCGCGCTGCGCCCACGCGATGGTCGCGCCCAGCCGGTCGCCGGACTCGTAGAAGAGGTACGTCTCGTCGCCGTCGGTGACGATCTCGGGCGCGGCCACCCGGCCGGTGTCGTCGCCGACGCCGCTCGCGCGGTGCAGCTCCCAGCGCGGGCCGACCTGGGTCATCGTCGGGTCGAGCGTGCGCGCGAACGTGATGCCCGTGGAGCCGTGGTAGATCACGTAGAGCTGGCCCTCCCACTCCCACAGGTTGCCGCCGGACACGTTCGTGCCGGTCGCGGCGTCGGGCACGACGAGCGGGTCGGGCCGCACGTCCCACGTGCGCCCGTCGACCGACTCGGCCACCTTGATGCGGCGGATGTCGTCGGTCCGGTTCTGCATGTACGTCATCGCGAACCGGTACCCGGACGACGGGTCGGGGTGCTCGACGACGCGCGCGTACGAGGTCTCGGTGGTCCCCGCGCCGCCGTCGGCGTTGGTCACGGCGACGCCGGAGTCGTCGAACGTCACGCCGTCCGACGACGTCGCCCACCGCGTCGTCGAGTTCTCGCCGTGGAAGTACAGCAGCACCTCGTCCGTCGCGTCGTCCCACAGGACGTCGGGCGACGACACGTGCGACACGTGGTCGTAGAAGGGCGGCCACTCGTTCGCGACGAGCGGGTTGTCCGCGTACTCCGTCCAGGGGCCCTCCAGCGAGTCGGCGTACATGAGCGAGATGCCGCCCGGCGAGTCGTGCGGGGCGTAGTACAGGTACCACTCCCCCAGCGGGTCGTCGAGGTGGGCGCCCGCGTGGAACACGCTCGGGAAGATGAACTCGTCCGTCGGGTTGTAGGTCATCGACTCCTTGTCGGTGATCACGCCGCGGTACTCGAACACCGGCAGGTCGGACGCGGTGGGCGCGTCGCCCGCGGCGGAGACGGTCGCGGTGCTCGCGCCGCCGGGCGCCGGCGTGCTCCCGGCCGCGGCCGTCGCGGGGGCGGCGCCGGCCGCGAGCGACACGGTCAGGGCTGCGGCCAGGGTCGCCGCGGCGCCTGGTCGGCGCCGCGGTGCTGCTGCTCGGGTTCTCACAGGGGACCTCCATCGGTTCCTCGCCGGGGGCGTCGTCGCCGTCCGGGGCCGCGCACGACGGCGCGGGCTCGCTGGCAGTGTGGCCGGTCCGGCGGGGCGGAGGTCAAAGGGATGATGCGCATTATTAGCGTGGTCACCCGGTCGCCGTGACGGCGCTAGAGTCGATCCGACCCTGCGTCGACATCAGACGTCAGATATTTCTCACCTCCGGAGGACCGTCACCGTGCCGCTCTTCGACCTGCCGCTCGCCGAGCTCGAGACCTACGCCCCCGCGCTCGACGAGCCCGCCGACCTCGACGCGTTCTGGTCGCGAACCCTCGCCGAGTCCCGCGCGGCCGGGGGCGACCTCGCCGAGACGGTGCGCCTCGAGCCGGTGGACACCGGCCTCGACCTCGTCGTGGTCGACGACGTGACGTTCCCCGGGTTCGCCGGGCACCCGATCAAGGCGTGGCTCGTGCGCCCCGCGGTACCCCGTGACGAGCCGCTGCCCGCCGTCGTGGAGTTCATCGGGTACGGCGGCGGGCGCGGCCTGCCGCACGAGCACCTCGCGTGGGCGAACGCCGGCTTCGCGCACCTCGTCGTCGACACGCGCGGCCAGGGCAGCCACTGGGGCAGCGGCGGCGGCACGCCCGACCCGGCCGGGTCCGGGCCCGCGGTGCCGGGCGTGCTCACGCGCGGCATCGAGGACCCGCACGACCACTACTACCGCCGCGTCTTCACCGACGGCGTCCGCGCCGTCGACGCCGTGCGCTCGCTGCCCGGGATCGACCCCGCGCGCGTGGCCGTGCACGGCGTGAGCCAGGGCGGCGGCATCGCCATCGCCGTCGCCGCCCTCGCCGACGGCCTCGTCGGCGCGATGCCCGACGTGCCGTTCCTGTGCCACTACCGCCGCGCCGTCGAGATCACCGACCGCGACCCCTACCGCGAGCTCACGCGCTACCTCGCCGTGCACCGCGACGCCGAGGAGCGGGTGTTCCGCACGCTGTCCTACCTCGACGGCGCGCTCCTCGCGCGCCGCGCCGCCGCGCCCGCGCTGTTCTCCGTGGCGCTCATGGACCAGGTGTGCCCGCCCTCGACCGTCTATGCCGCGTACAACGCGTGGGGCGCGGGGACCGCGGGCGACGCACCCGCTGAGCGCGCGATCGACGTCTACCGCTACAACGAGCACGAGGGCGGCCAGGGCTTCCGCTTCGCGCGCCAGCTCGCCTGGCTGCGCGAGCGCACGCGGTAGCCGCCGGGCGCGGGGCCGCCGGCTCAGCGCGCCACGACGCGCGCCCCGGCGGCGGGCGCCGTCGTGCACCACACGGTGTCGCACGCGTCGTTCGCGGTCCACGACGCGGCGATCGCGAGCGCGTGCTGGCGGCTGCGCGCGAGCGCGGCGACCGTCGGGCCCGAGCCCGAGACGATCGCGCCCAGCGCGCCCGCCTCCGTCGCGACGTCGAGGGTGCGCTGCAGCTCGGGCCGCAGCGCGAGCGCAGGCTCCTGGAGATCGTTGCGCAGCACCTGCCCGAGCCCGACGGCGTCGCCCGCGCGCAGCGCCTGCATGAGCGCCGTGTCCTCCGCCAGGTCGAGCTCGGCGGGCCCCCCGACGGTCTCGTCGAACGTGCGGTAGACCTGCGCCGTGGACAGGCCCTCGGCCTGCACCGCGAAGACCCAGTGGAACTCCCCGCGCGTCATCGCGGGCGTGAGCACGTCCCCGCGCCCCGTCCCGACGGCGGTGTGGCCCACGAGCCCGAACGCGACGTCCGCCCCGAGACCGGCGGCGAGCCGCACGAGGTCGGCACGCGGCACGCCGGTGTCCCACAGCGCGTCGCACGCGACGAGCGCGGCCGCGGCGTCCGCGGACCCGCCCGCCATGCCGCCCGCGACGGGGACCTCCTTGTGGATCTCCAGGTGCACGTCCGGGTCGACGCCCACGTGCTCGGCGAGCGCGACCGCCGCCCGCCACGCGAGGTTCGTCCCGTCCGTCGGCACGACGTCGGCCTGCAGCCCCTGGACGCTGAGGGAGACGCCCGAGCCGGGCGGTACCTGGTGGGCGACGACGTCCTCGCTCAGCCCGACCGCCTGGAAGATCGTCACGAGCGGGTGGTACCCGTCGTCCTGCAGCGCCCCCACCCGCAGCGAGAGGTTGACCTTGCCGGGTGCGCGCACGCGGACGGACGGGGGTGGCGCGAGGGCGATGCTCGGCGGACGCGGGGGTGTCACGCGTCCACTGTGCCAGGTCGCCCGGCGGACCGCCCCGCGGCGGGGGGTGCGGTGCGCGGCCCGCGGTCGCCCAGGCCCGCGCGCCGGACGAGCTGCTCCGCGACGCGCGCGAACGCGGCGACGTCGAGCACCTCGCCGCGCGCCTGCGGGTCCACGCCCGCCGCCTCGAGGGCCTCGGCCGCGACGCTCGCCGACCCGGCGAGCCCGGAGAGCGCCGAGCGCAGCATCTTGCGGCGCTGCGCGAACGCGGCGTCGACGACGGCGAAGACCTGCTCGCGCGTCGCCGTGGTGGCCGGGGGCTCGCGGCGGTCGAGCGCGACGAGCGCCGAGTCGACGTTCGGCACGGGCCAGAACACGCTGCGCCCGACGGTGCCCGCGCGTCGCGCGTCGGCGTACCACGCGGCCTTGACGGACGGCACGCCGTACGTGCGCGAGCCGGGCGGTGCGGCGAGCCGGTCGGCGACCTCGGCCTGCACCATGACGAGGACGCGCTCGAGCGAGTCGAACCGCTCGAGGAACGTGAGCAGCACCGGCACCGCGACGTTGTACGGCAGGTTCGCCACGAGCGCCGTCGGCGCCTCGCCCGGCAGGCTGGCGACCTCGAGCGCGTCCGCCCCGACGACCTCGAGCCGGTCGCCCAGGTCGGGCACGTGCGCCGCGACCGTCTCGGGGAGCTGCTTCGCGAGCACCGGGTCGATCTCGACCGCGACGACGCTCGCGCCCGCCTCGAGCAGGCCCAGCGTGAGCGACCCCAGCCCGGGACCGACCTCCACGACGCGCTCCCCCGGTCGCACGTCCGCCGCGCGCACGATCTTGCGGACCGTGCCGCCGTCGTGGACGAAGTTCTGGCCGAGCGTCTTGGTCGGGCGGACGCCGAGGCGCCCCGCCAGGTCGCGGATCTCGGCCGGACCCAGCAGGGCACCTCGGGCGTCGCTCATGGGACGCAAGCCTACCGACCCGGCCGCGGCCCGACCCCGGCGCGGCGCGACCGCACCCAGGGACGACGAAGGGCGGGGCGCCGTGCGCCCCGCCCTCCGCGGTGCGGCCGTCGAGCGGCCGGGTACGTCTCGCCTACCGGGTCAGAGCAGACCCAGCTTGCGCGCGCACGCGGGCCACTGGCCCCAGCCCGACCGGGCCTGGAGCGCCTGGGCGCGCTGCGTCTGCTCGGCGGCCGAGGCCTCCGAGGGGAGGCCGGTGCCGCCCATCGCCTGCCACGTCGGCAGCGAGAACTGGTAGAGGCCGTAGTAGCCGTTGCCCGTGTTCGTCGCGGGGTTGCCGCCGGACTCGCACTGGGCGAGCGCGCCCCAGACGCCGCCGGGGGCGGAGCCGAGGTCGGCGGCCGGGGCGGACGAGCCGCCGGACGACGAGGACGACGACGAGGACGACGACGAGCGCTGCTGCGTCGTGACCTTCGGCTTCGGCTTCGGGCGCTCCTTGGTGCCCTGCACGAGGATCTCGTTCACCGGCGGCGTGGTGACGCCTTCCGACACGAGCTCGCGCGACTCCTCCACGCCGTCGACCGTCGTGACACGGTGCACGGTCGTGTGGACGCCCTCGACGCCCTCCTGCTTGACCGCCGGGTCGAGGTCCTTGTAGCGGTCCGGGTCCTCCTCGGTGACGGTCTCGAACGGCACCGCCTTCTCGGTCGGCACCTCCTCGACCTTCACGCGCTGCACGACGAGAGTCACCGGGGCGTCGGCCGCGGCGTCCTCGGCGGCCGGGTCCTCGGCCGCGGCGTCCGCGGCGGCGTCGTCGGCCGCGGGCTCCTCGCCCTCGACCTCCTCCTGCGCCGCGAGCTGCGCCGTCCTGGCCACGTGGACGCGGTCGAGGTCGCCGAGGCGGATGCCCTGCTGGTCGAGGATCGCGTCGATGCCGATGCTGCCGTCGGGCGCGACCTTCGTCTCGCCGTCGGCCACGACGTTGACCGGGCCGTCCGCGTCGAGGCGGATCGGGAGGGACGCGCGCTCACCGGAGCGCGACGCCACGAGGCGCACGTCGCTGCCGCGCGAGGCGAGGGTCGTCAGGGCCTCGTCCGCGTCGAGCGCGGTGAGCCAGACGGAGGACTGGGAGCCGTCGACCTGGACGGGCACCTCGCGCCCGTAGCGCACGACGACGTCGCCGCCGCCGCGCAGGGCGGAGTCGAGGTCGGGCACGACGAGGTCGCGGTCGCCGACCGCGACGTCCTGCTCCTCGAGCAGGCCCTCGACGGACCCGGCGAAGGTCGTGACGGTGGTGATCTGGCCGTCGACGTCGAGCTCGACGGTCTTGCGCGCGCTGCCGTAGGCGACCGCACCGGTCGCGAGGAGGACGACCGCGGTCGCGCCGGCGACGAAGGGCCAGCGGCGGCGCGAGCGGTGCGCGGTGGTCGCAGGGCTCTGGGGGCTCTCTGCGAGGTCGTCGGTGGTGACGGGGGTCAGGGGGGTGGTGTCGGCGCCGTCGGGGGCGCCAGCCGCGTCAGCGGTCCGGTGGAAGGGGTTCTTCACTCGGGTCCAGTCGTCGGGGGTCCCGGTCACGACGGCTCGACGGCGCGTAGCACCGACCGCGGCCCGCGCAGGACATGGTCCTCCGCGGCGGGCGCACACGTGCGTCCGCGGTTTCTCGAGCGGCCGATCCGGCTGCCGGCGCCACCCCGGCGCCCCTTCCCCAGGGCCCGACGACGGCGCACCGCTCGCGTGGTCCCGTCACGTCCACCCGGTCCTGGTGGGCCCGGGAGGGCGTGCCGATCGCGCGCGAGCGACGTTCGACCGTAACCGATCCGTTATCAAGCGCCAACCCCTGGGGCGTTAGACTGGAGAGTTCTGTCCGGGTTTGGACACGAATGTCAGCGCCACCTGCACGGATTTCTCACCCGCACGTCACCGCTCGGCACCCTGCGCCGGCTCGTCCGGCGCGAGCCGCGCCCGGGCCGCCCGCTCCCCCGCGCGCGCCAGCGTGTCGACGAGCTCGGGCGGGTCGAGCACCGTGAGGTCGACGTCGAGGCCCAGCAGGAAGCCCGCGAGCCGGGCGAGCGAGGTGCCGCCCGTCTCGAGCACGCACGCGTGGGGGCCGTCGTCGACGAGGACCCCGGCACCGGGCGACATCCGCTCGGCGACCACGCCCGCCGGGGCGTGCAGGCGCACGCGCGCCGGGTGCGCCCACGCCTCGGAGCCGACGCCGCGCACCACGTGCGCGACGGCGTCGCCCCCGGGCACGGGCCGGGGCACGAACCGCCGCCCGCCCGGCGTGCGCAGGCGGAGCCGGTCCACGCGGAAGGTCCGCCAGTCGTCGCGGTCCAGGTCGAACGCGAGCAGGTACCACCGGCGCTCGACGAGGACGAGCCGGTAGGGCTCAACGCTCCGTGAGGAGGTGGTGCCGTCGTGCGCGCGGTACCCCAGGCGCAGACCCGTGCGCGCGGAGATCGCCGCCGCGACGTCCGCGAGCACGCGCGGGTCCACGACGGGCCCGCCCGCCGGCGCGCTCGTCACCGCGTCGCGCAGGGCGTCCGCCCGGGCGCGCAGCCGCGCGGGCAGCACGGTGTCGAGCTTGACGAGCGTGCGCCCGGCGACGTCCTCGACGCCCGAGACCGAGCCCGCGGCGGCCGCGCGCAGCGCGACCGCGACCACGGTCGCCTCCTCGTCGTCGAGCAGGAGCGGCGGCAGCGCGGTCCCGGAGCCGAGGCGGTACCCGCCCGCGACGCCGGGCGACGAGCGCACCTCGTACCCCAGGAGCCGCAGCCGCTCGACGTCGTTGCGCACCGTGCGCGTCGTCACGCCGAGCCGCTCCGCGAGCTCCGGGCCGGACCAGGAGGGGCGCGTCGGGAGCAGCGCGAGCAGGCGCAGCAGGCGGATCGAGGTGTCGAGCACCCGTCCATCGTGCCCGACACTGCGGAACCGCACGTTCCGCATGACGTCCTACGGTCGACGTGTCGGCCCCGCCGGGGCTCGGCGGACGGCCGGGTGCACGCCCGGCAGGACGAAGGAGACGAGCATGCTGCGTGGGATGGCGACGCTGAACCTGTGGGCGGACGACCTGGAGGCCGCGTCCGCGTGGTATGCGGAGGTCCTCGGGACGGCGCCCTACTACGTGGTGCCGGGCGGGTACGTGGAGTTCCGCGTCGGCGACCGCGAGGACGAGCTCGGGATCATCGCGCGGTCGTGGTCGCCGCACCCGCAGCCCGACGCACCGGGCGGGGTGATCGTGAACTGGCACGTCGACGACGTCCGGTCCGCGTTCGCGCGGCTCCTCGAGCTCGGCGCGACCGAGTACGAGGGCGTCGTGGAGCGCGGGCAGGGGGAGGGCTTCGTCACCGCGTCCGTGGTCGACCCGTTCGGCAACGTCCTCGGGATCATGCAGAACCCGCACTACCTCGCGATGCTCAAGCGCTGACGCGCGCCGCTCGCGGCGCCCGGGCGCCGCGGCCCCCGGTCCGTCAGTACCAGCCCTTCGCGACCGAGTGCGACCACGCCGAGCACGGCGTGCCGTAGCGGCCCTCGATGTAGCCCAGCCCCCACGTGATCTGCGTCGCGGGGTTGGTCCGCCAGTCGGCGCCCGCGCTCGACATCTTCGACCCGGGCAGGGCCTGCGGGATCCCGTAGGCGCTCGACGTCGGGTTGTCCGCGTCGACGCGCCAGTTGCTCTCCTTGGTCCACAGCTTGTCCAGGCACGAGAACTGGTCGTCGCCCCAGCCGCGCTGCGCGGCGAGCGACCGACCGATCGCGCGCGCGGAGCCCGGGTCCACCGAGACCGAGACGTCCATCGTCCCGACCTTGATGACCTCGTTGCGCGGCTCCGTGGTCACCGTGCGCGTGAGGACCGTGCGTGACACCTCCGCGCCTGCGAGCGTCTGCACGGCGTACGTCGTGACGGCCTCGCCGACCCGACCCGACTGCACGACGACGCGGTGGCCCTTCGGCAGGTTCGGGTCCTCGACCTCCTCCGTCGTGAACGGCAGGACCTCCGTCACCGTCGCCGCCGACGACGCTGCCCGGCTGACGAGCACGAGCATGCCGTCCACCGCGGCCGCGTCGAGCGGTGCGGACGTGCTGTCGCCCTCGGCCAGGACGATGCCCGCCGTCGCGAGGACGCCCCGCACGGTCGGCTCCGCCGTCGTGATGGGCATGACCGCGCCGTCCACGGCGACGTGCACCGTCTTGAGCGTCGAGACGCGGATCCGGTCGCGGCCCAGGGCCTGCGTGCGCGACACCTCCGTCACGGCGCCCTCGGCGCGCGGACCGAGGTAGGTGAGCAGCTCGCCCACCGTGCGCGCCGTCGTCGAGATCGTCTGGACCTGCCCGTCGATCTCGACCGTGACGTCGTGCGCCGTGCGCACGACGATCGTGCCGCCGTCGTGCGCCGCGTCCGTGAGGCCCGGCTCGACGAGGTCGCCCTCGCCGACCGCGACGTCCTGGTAGTCGAGCACCTCGGCGACGGTGCGCCCGTACGCGGAAACCTCGTGCAGCTCGCCGTCCACGTCGAGCGTCACGCTCTTGTGGAGCGACGCGAACGCACCCGTGACGACGACGAGGCTCGCGACGACGAGACCCTGGGCCGCCACGCGCTGCAGGCGCCGCCGACCGGTTCCGTCAGGTGCGAGCACGCGCGCGGTCCCTTCTGCGGGGGGAACGGCCCTCGACGACCACCGAGGGCGGGGTGGGGTGCGGCCGGGCGGCCCGACGCACGGACCTGACCGTAGCCGAAACGTGACCGGGGGTGAAACCTCCCGAACGTCCCGGAACGCCCGTGGCCGGCCGGGCGGTGCGCGCCCGCGTCACCACGCGCCGTACACCGCGACCGAGGTCGCGGCGAGCCGCGCGCACACGTCGACGAGCGGCAGCCCCACCACGTCGGCGACCGTACGCACGGTCGTGGGGAGCACGTACGGCGCGTTGGGCCGGCCGCGGTACGGGTGCGGCGTGAGGTACGGCGCGTCCGTCTCGACGAGGACCTGCCCGAGCGGCACCGCGCGCAGCGCGGCCCGGAGCTCGTCGTTCGCGCGGAACGTCACCGGGCCCGCGAAGGACAGGTACCAGCCCTGCTCGGCGCAGAACCGGGCCATCGCGGCGTCGCCCGAGTAGCAGTGGAACACCGTGCGCTCGGGGGCGCCGTCGCGCGCGAGCACGTCGAGCACCTCGGCGTGGGCGTCGCGGTCGTGGATCTGGAGCGCGAGCCCGAGCTCCTTCGCGAGCGCCACGTGCGCGCGGAACGCCTCGCGCTGTACGGCCTCGCCCCGGGCGCCCGTACGGAACAGGTCCATCCCCGTCTCGCCGATCGCGCGCACGCGGTCGTTCGAGCGAGCGATCGCGGCGATCTCGGCGATCGCGTCGTCGAGCGGGACGTCGTGCCGGGGCTGCGGGTCCGGCTCCAGCCCGTCCGGGCCCACCTCCCGCACGCCGCCGTGCAGCACCGCCTCGTTCGGGTGGATCGCCACCGCCCCGAGCAGCCTGCCGACCCCGCCGAGCATGTGGTCGTCGCCCGTCACGACCTCCGGACGGGCGGTGACCCCATGTTCGGCGGACGGCGCGCCGCGCAGCAGGGCGTCGGTCCACCGGGCCGCGGGCAGGTCGCACCCCACCTGCACGACGCGGTCCACCCCCGCGGCCGCCGCACGCGCGAGGTGCTCCGCGACGCTCGGCACCGGCTCCCCCTCGGGCAGCACGTCGCCGATCGCGTCGAGGTGCGTGTGGTTGTCCACGACCGGGACCGGCAGCGGCTCCGGGTCAGGCGGCCACCCCCGCTCACGCTGCTTCGCCACGGTCAGGCGGTCTCGCGCAGGCGGTCGAGCTCCTCCTCGACGATCGAGTCGTCGAGCTTGGTGAACACCGGCGTCGGCTTCGCGACCGGCGTCCCCGACACCACGGCCCTCGGCTCCCACGTCGCCAGGCCCTCGGCGCGGTAGTCGCCCGTGATGACCGGGTAGTGGCGCGAGTCGTCGTCGAGGTCGGTCACCTCGTCGATGCGCGGCTGCGGCGCGAACGTGCCCGTGCCGCCGAACGCCTCGTGCACCTTCTGCGCCGAGTGCGGCAGGAACGGCGACAGGATCGTGTTGAGGTCGCTCACCGCCTGCGTCACCGTGTGCAGGACCGTCGCCAAACGGTCCGGGTCGGTCTTGAGCTTCCACGGCTCGGTGTCCGAGACGTACTTGTTGACCTCGCCCACCGTCTTCATCGCCTCCGCGACGGCGGCGCGCTGGCGGTGCGTCGCGATGAGCTCGCCCACCCGGCCGAACGCGGTCGTCGTCGTCGCGAGCACGCCCTCGTCGATCGGCTGGCGCTGCCCGGGCTCCGGGATCGCCCCGAAGTTCTTGTGCACGAGGTTCGCCGTGCGGTTCACCAGGTTGCCCCACCCGGCGACGAGCTCGTCGTTCGTGCGGCGCTGGAAGTCCGCCCACGTGAAGTCCACGTCCTGCGTCTCCGGACCGGCCGACGCCACGTAGTACCGGAACGCGTCCGGCTGGTAGCGGGCCAGCATGTCGCGCACGTAGATGACGACGCCGCGCGACGAGGAGAACTTCTGGCCCTCGACGTTGAGGAACTCGCTCGACACGACCTCCGTCGGGAGCTGGAGGTTCCCGTAGGCCCCCGGAGCCCCGCCCTTGCTCCCCCGGCCGTCGTAGCCGAGCAGCTCGGCCGGCCAGATCTGGGAGTGGAACGTGATGTTGTCCTTGCCCATGAAGTAGTACGACCGCGCCTCGGGGTCGTTCCAGAACGCGCGCCACGCGTCCGGGTCGCCGCTGCGGCGCGCCCACTCGATCGACGCCGAGAGGTACCCGATCACCGCGTCGAACCACACGTACAGACGCTTGCTCGAGTTCTCCTCCCACCCGGGCAGCGGCACCGGGATGCCCCAGTCGATGTCGCGCGTCATGGCGCGCGGGCGCACGTCGTCGAGCAGGTTCAGCGAGAACTTCAGGACGTTCGGGCGCCACGCCGTGCGCGTGCGCAGCCAGTCCCCCAGCGCGTCGACGAACGCGGGCAGGTCGAGGAAGAAGTGGTTCGACTCGACGAACTTCGGCGTCTCGCCGTTGATCCGGCTGTGCGGGTTGATGAGGTCGATCGCGTCGAGCTGGTTGCCGCAGTTGTCGCACTGGTCGCCACGCGCGCCGTCGTACCCGCAGATGGGGCACGTGCCCTCGATGTAGCGGTCCGGCAGCGTGCGGCCCGTGGAGGGCGAGATCGCGCCCATGGTCGTCTGCTCGACCATGTACCCGTTCTTGTGGACCGTGCGGAACATCTCCTGCACGACGGCGTAGTGGTTGCGCGTCGTGGTCCGCGTGAACAGGTCGTACGACAGCCCGAGCTGGTGCAGGTCCTCGACGATGACGCGGTTGTACCGGTCCGCGAGCTCCTGCGGCGTCACGCCCTCCTTGTCGGCCTGCACGAGGATCGGCGTGCCGTGCTCGTCGGTGCCCGAGACCATGAGGACGTCGTGACCCGCCATGCGCATGTGCCGGCTGAAGACGTCCGACGGGACACCGAAACCTGCGACGTGGCCGATGTGGCGCGGCCCGTTGGCATACGGCCACGCCACGGCCGAGAGGATGTGGGTCATGGTGCCCGATCCTAGTCGGCCCGCGCGCCCGCCAGCGGGGGCGTCTCGTGCGAGGGGCGCGGACGACGACGGGCCCGCGACCACGAGGGGTCGCGGGCCCGAGCGGGAGCGGGGGCTGCTCAGTACCAGTTGGTGGCCTGCGAGTGCGACCAGGCGCCGCACGGGGAGCCGTAGACGGAGGCGATGTAGTCGAGGCCCCACGCGATCTGGGTCGCGGGGTTGGTCGCCCAGTCGGCGCCCTTGCTCGCCATCTTCGAGCCGGGCAGGGACTGCGGGATGCCGTAGGCGCTCGACGTCGGGTTGTCCGCCGTCGGGTTCCAGTTGGACTCCTTGGTCCACAGCCTCTCCAGGCAGGTCCACTGCGAGCCGGTCCAGCCGCGCTCGGCGGCCATGGTCTGGCCGATCGTGCGGGGGTCCTTCGGGCGCTCCTTCGTCCCGGTGACGACGACCTCGTCCACGGGAGTGGTCGTGACCTCCTCGGAGAGCTGCTCGCGCGACTCCTCGACGCCGTCGACGAGCGTGACCTCGAACGTCGTCGTGGTGACGCCGTCCTTCCCGGCCTGGGCGACGGCGGACTCGTCGGTGTACCTCGAGTCGTCGGGCTTCTTCACCGTCTCGTGGGCGATCGGCGTCGTGGTCTGCTGCTGCTCGACGACGACGCGCTGCACGACGAGCGAGACCGTCGGCGCGCCCGGCTCGGGCGCCTCGACGCGCTGGACGCTCACGCGGTCGAGGTCCGAGAGCTCGATGCCCCGCTCCTCGAGGATCGCGGGGACGCCGATGCTGCCGTCGGGGGCGACGGTCGTCTCGCCGTCCGCGACGACGTTCACGGGCCCGTCGGTGTCGAGGCGCAGGTCGAGGGACGCACGCTCGCCGGAGCGCGACGCGACGAGGCGGACGTCGCCGCCGCGCTCCGCGAGGCTCCGCAGGGCCTCGTCCGCGTCGAGCGCGGTGAGCCAGACGTCGGACTGCTCGCCGTCGGTCTGGACGGTGACCTTCTTCGCGAGCCGCACCACGACGTCGTCGCCGTCGTCGATGGCCGAGCCCGGGTCGGGCGCGACCTGGTCGCGCGCGCCGACCTCGACGCCCGCGGCGTCGAGCGCGCCGGCGACCGAGCCCGCGAGGGTGCTGACGGTCGTCACCTCGCCGTCGACGTCGATCGTCACGGTCTTGTTCGCCTCGCCGTACGCGACGGCGCCGGAACCGACGAGCGCGACGGCGGTGGCCGCGGCGACGATCGACCAGCGGCGGCGGCGCGTGGTGCGCTGCGAGCGCGCGGAGCGGGCCGCGCGCCGGCTCGGCGTCGGGGCGTGGGTCGCGGGCGTGGGTTCGGGCGAGGTGTCGGCGTCGCCGTTCTGGGGCGCGCCGAAGCGGGAGAAGAGCTGCACTGAGGATCCAGTCGTCGGGGGTCCCGGGCACGGGGGTCGACGGCGCGCACGCACCTCGGGCGCGCCGCGCACCGCTCGCTGCGGCTCGGGCGCACCCGTTCGACCAGCCGATCCGGCCGTCCTGCGGCCACCGGCGCCTCCTGGGCGCTCGTCACGAGCCGCGCCTCGCGGCCGTCCATACACCTGTCCCCGGTGAGCGGCTACGCGAGACACTCGACCGTAACCGATTCGTTATCAGGCTCCAAACCGGCAGGTCAGCCTGCCGGCGTCACGGTCACGCGCAGCAGGCGGTCGTCACCGTCGCGGGGCTCGCCGCGCCCGTCGGTGTTGTTCGTCAGCACGTACAGCGCCGCGCTCCCGTCGTCCCCGAGGGGCGTGGCCGGGTCGACGAGCACGGCGCGCAGCCGCCCGCGGTCCGTGAGCAGCGCCTGCGGTGCCCCGAACGCGTCGGCGGACGCGCCGCCGTCGGCCGACGCGAACGGCACGCGCCACAGCGCCTGCCCCCGCAGCCCGGCGAGGTAGGCGGCCTCGCGCGTCACCGCGAGCCCGCTCGGCGAGGCGTCCGACGTCGCCCACGTCGTCACCGGGTCGACGAACCCGGCCCCCGCACCGCCCGTGCCCTCGACCTCGGGCCAGCCGTAGTTGCCGCCCGGCACGACGACGTTGAGCTCGTCGAACGTGTCCTGGCCGAACTCCGACGCGAGCATGCGCCCCGTGACGTCCCACGCGACGCCCTGCACGTTGCGGTGCCCGAGGCTCCACACGGGCGACGCGGGGTCGGGGTTGCCCGGGGCCGGCGCGCCGTCGACCGTGACGCGCAGGACCTTGCCCGCGAGCGCACCCGGGTCCTGCGCCGCGCCGCGCTGCTGCGCGTCGCCCGTCGTCACGTAGAGGAAGCCGTCCGGGCCGAACGCGAGCCGGCCGCCGTCGTGCGTCGAGGCGGCCGGGATCCCCTGGACCAGGGGCGTGAGCGCGGACAGCTCGCGCCCCGTCAGCGTGCCGCGCAGCACCTCGTTGCCGCCCGGCGCCGTGCGGTGGACGAAGACCTCCCCGGGCGCCGCGCCGTCCTCGGGCCCGACCGCGACCCCGAGCAGCCCCGACTCGCCGCGCGCGACCGTGCCGTCGCGCAGGTCGTCCGCGCCCGGCCCGGTGACCGGCTCGACCGCGCCCGTGGCCGGGTCGACGACGACGAGCGCGCGCTCGTCGCGCAGCGAGACGAGCAGCGTCCCGTCGGCGAGCGCCGCGAGCCCCCACGGGGCGGCGAGCCCGGTCGCGACCTCGGCGACGTCCACGCGCACCTCGGGCACGACGACGAGTCCCGGCTCGGGCGACGGCTCCGGTGGCGGCGTCGTCGTCCCGGGCGACCCGGACGGCGCGTCGGTGGTCGTCGTGGCCGACGGCGTCGGGCCGGGTCCCCCGCCGCCGTCGCCCGAGCACGCGGCGAGCAGCGCGACCACCGCGACCGCCAGGACCGCGCGGCGCACGGACGACCGACGGGCGGACGAGGAAGGCGTGGTCGAGCGGTGCACGGTCGTGGTGCGCACGGTCGAGCGCCGGGTGGGCATGCGCCCATCGTCGCCCGGCCCGCCGGGCGCCGCACCCGTCACGCCCGCCGCGCCCTTCCCCGAGCACGACCCGACGTCCGCCCCGCGCCCGGGACGACGCGACGTCGAGCCCGGGGCGGGCCTCTACTGCAGGCGGGTGAGACCGCGCTTGAGGCCGCGGACCGCCTGGCCGATGCGGTGCTCGTTCTCGATGAGCGCGAAGCGCACGAACTCGTCGCCGCCGGGTCCGAACCCGACGCCCGGGGAGACGGCGACGTCGCACTCCTCGACGAGGTGCGTCGCGAACTCGATCGAGCCCATCTCGCGGTACGGCTCGGGGATGCGGGCCCACGCGAACATCGTGCCCCCGGGCTTGTGGATGTCCCACCCGATGCGCTGCAGACCGTCGTAGAGGGCGTCGCGCCGGGACTCGTACACGGACGAGATCTCCTGCGGGAACTCGGTCGCCTCGTTGAGCGTGACCGTCGCAGCGATCTGGATGGGCTGGAACGTGCCGTAGTCGAGATAGCTCTTCAGCTTGGCGAGCGCCCCGACGACGTCGCGGCGCCCCACGAGGAACGCGACGCGCCAGCCCGCCATGGAGAACGACTTCGTCATGGAGTAGAGCTCGACCGCGACCTCGCGCGCGCCGTCGCACTCCATGATCGACGGCGGTCGGAACCCGTCGAACGTCATGTCGGCGTACGCGAGGTCGTGCACGAGCACGACGCCCTTGTCCCGCGCCCAGTCGACGAGGCGCTGCAGGTCCTCCTTGGTCGCGACCGTCGTCGTCGGGTTGTGCGGGAACGACAGCACGACGACGCGCGGCTTGGGCCAGCCGAGCTCCCACGCCTCGATGATGCGGTCGATGTACCCCGCGGCGTCGGTGCCGTCGCCGATGGGGACCTGGCGCGCGTCGGCGCCCGCGAAGTAGGGGCCCCAGATGTGGATGGGGTAGCTCGGGGTGGGCACCAGCGCGACGTCGCCCGGCTGCAGCAGCACCCACATGAGGTGGCTGAAGCCCTCCTTGGCGCCGATCGTCGAGATGATCTCGGTGTCCGGGTCGAGGCTCACGCCGAACCGGCGCTGGTACAGACCCGCCACGGCCTCACGGAGCTTCGGGATGCCGCGCGACGCGGAGTACCGGTGGTTGCGCGAGTTCTGCGCGGCCTCGGCGAGCTTGTCGACCGCGACCTGCGGGCTCGGCAGGTCCGGGTTGCCGAAGCCGAGGTCCACGACGTCGCGCCCCGCTCGGCGTGCCTCGATCTTGAGCCCGTCGATGATCGTGAAGACGTAGGGCGGCAGACCGGGGATCCGGCGGAACTCCATCGCAGTGCTCCAGCTCTGTGCGGTGCGCCCGGACGCGGGGTGCGCACGGGTCGCGGGTCTCGCAGGGTACGCCTGCTGCCCGACGACGCGGCGGCGCGTCTCGCGACCCGCCCGCGGCCGGTCAGCCCGTCAGCCCGACCAGCCGAGGTTGCGCGCCATGCGCTCGAGCGTCGCCACCGTCCGGGCGTACTCCTCGCGGCTGATGCCCTCCGCGACCCGCTCGCGCGACAGCGACACCGCGTCGAGGAGGTCGTGGTACGCGTGGTTGCCCGCGACCGTCACGGACAGCGCGCCGTCCGCGCCGCGCGCGACCCAGCCGCGCCGCACCAGGTCGTCGATCTCCGCCGCCACGGCGCTCGCGCCGCCGTGCCCCGCGCCCCCCGCCCCGGTGAAGGGCGACAGCACACCGTCGACGCTCGTCTCCTCGCTCACGCCGTCCCGGATGGTGTTGAGCACCTGCCAGTGCCGGCGCGTGAGGCCCGAGTGGTGGAAGACGCCGTCGAAGCTCTCGTCGATGAGCCGGTCCACGAGCTTGAGCCAGTAGCCGATCGGGCGCTCGGGCGCGGAGTCGGGGGTGGTCGTGGACGGGGCGTCGTCGCTCATCGGAGGCCTCCCGGTGGTGCGCTGGTCTCGGGAGTCCACTGTGGCACCCGCGCCGCGGGCGCGCCCGGCGGCCCGGCCCGCCGCGCACCCCCACGACGCCCCGTGCGGTGGCAGAGTGGACGCATGAGCGAGAACACCCCCGGACCGCGCCGCGCCCTCCTCGTCGTCGACGTCCAGCCCACGTTCTGCGAGGGCGGCGAGCTGGGCGTCGAGGGCGGGCACGCCGTCGCGCAGCGCATCGCCGACCACGCGCGCGACCACCGCGACACCTACGCCCTCGTCGTCACGACGCAGGACTGGCACGTGGACCCGGGCGAGCACTGGAGCCCCGACCCCGACTTCGTCGACACGTGGCCGCCGCACGGCATCGCCGGCTCGCCGAACGCCGAGCTGCACCCGGCGCTCGCGGACCTCGCGCCCGACGCGAGCGTGAAGAAGGGCGAGTTCCAGGCCGCGTACTCGGGGTTCGAGGGGGTCGACGTCGACGGCACCCCGCTCGCCGACATCCTGCGCGCGGCCGGGATCGAGGCGGTCGACGTCGTGGGCATCGCCGAGTCCCACTGCGTGCGCGAGACGGCGCTCGACGCCCACCGGCTCGGGCTCGACACGCGCGTCCTCACCGACCTCACCGTGCCCGTCACGCCCGAGCTCGGGGCCGCGGCGCGCGAGGCGCTCGCGGCGGCGGGCGTCGCGCTCGAGGCGAGCGACGTCGTCGGCCGCTGACGCGCAGCTCTCCCTGCACCGCGCACCGGCACGGCGCGCACCGGCACGGCGCTCGCGGCCTCAGCGCCCGCGGGCCTCGACGGCCGCGGCGTAGAGGTCGCGCTTGGGCACGCCGGCCCCCGCCGCGACGTCGGCCACGGCCTCCTTGAGCCGCTCGCCGCCGTCGACGCGCGCGAGCACCTGCGGCACGAGCTCCGCGAGCGGCACCGGGCCGCGCGGGGGCGCGCCGCCGACGACGACGCAGATCTCGCCGCGGAGCTGCTCGGCGGCGGCGCGCTCCGCGAGCTCGCCGAGCGGGCCGCGCAGCACCTCCTCGTAGGTCTTCGTGAGCTCGCGCGCGACGGCGGCCGCCCGGTCGGCGCCGAAGGCGTCGGCCATCGCGGCGAGCGTCTCGGCCACGCGGTGCGGCGCCTCGAAGAACACGAGGGTGCGCGGCTCGTCGGCGAGCGCGGCGAGCGCGCGCGACCGGTCGCCCGCCTTGCGCGGCAGGAACCCCTCGAAGCAGAAGCGGTCGGTCGGCAGGCCCGAGAGCGCGAGCGCGGTGAGCACCGCGCTCGGGCCGGGCGCCGTCGTCACGGGGACGCCGCGCTCGACGGCGCGCGCGACGACGCGGAAGCCCGGGTCGGACACGCTCGGCATGCCCGCGTCGGACACGACGAGCACGGTCCCGCCCCCCTCGACCACGTCGAGCAGGTCGTCCGAGCGGTCGGACTCGTTGTGCTCGTGGAAGCTCAGCACGCGGCCCCCGACCTGCACGCCGAGCCGGCCCGCGAGCGCGTGCAGGCGCCGCGTGTCCTCGGCCGCGACGACGTCGGCCTCCGCGAGAAGACGCCGCAGGCGCGGGCTCGCGTCCTCCGCGTTGCCGATCGGGGTGCCGCCGAGCACCAGGTGCCCCGCCTCCCGGGCGGGCTCGCCCGCCGGCCGGGGCGCGTCGGGGGTCGGGGCGGAGGCGTCGAGGAGGTCGCCGGGCGAGGAGGGCATGGCTCCCAGGGTTCCACACGCCCGTGCCCCTACGATGGCCTGCGTGTCCCAGCCGCCCGCCGACGCGCACCCCGGGCCCCGGCCCGCGACCGACGTCTCCGCCGACAGCACCTCGGCGCCCGGCGAGGTCGCGACGGCCGGTACGACGACCGACACGACGGCCGACACGACGACCGACACGACGGCCGACACGGCGACCGACGCGACCGCCGGCGCGACCGACGCACCGACGGAGCCCGTCGAGGACGCGCCGGACCTCAGCCACCGCGAGCGCCTCCTGCTCGCGCTGCTCGGGCCGCGCCGGCTCGCGCTCGGCGCGACGGCGCACGACCGCCTGTGGGGCTGGCTCGGCGTCGCGGTCGTCGCGGCCGTCGCCGCGGTGCTGCGCCTGTGGAACCTCGGCCGACCGGGCACGCTCGTGTTCGACGAGACGTACTACGTCAAGCAGGCGTGGACGCTCCTGCGGGCCGGGTTCGAGGCGAACTGGCCGGAGGAGCCGAATCCGGCGTTCGAGGCGGGCGACGTCGACTCGTTCCTCCCGACGGCGGACTACGTGGTCCACCCGCCGCTCGGCAAGTGGATGATCGCGCTCGGCATGCGCGTGCTCGGCGGCGCCGAGAACCCGTGGACCTGGCGGCTCGCGTCGGCGCTCGTCGGGGTGCTCGCCGTCGTGCTCGTCGCGAGGATCGCGCGGCGCCTGTTCGCGTCGACCGCCATGGGGGTCGTCGCGGGCGCGCTCCTGGCCGTCGACGGCGAGGCGATCGTGCACTCGCGCACGGGCCTGCTCGACAACATGCTCATGATCTGGGTGCTCGTCGCGTTCGGGTGCCTGCTGCTCGACCGCGAGCAGGCCCGGCGGCGGCTCGCCGAGCGCTGCGGCGCGATCCTCGACGCGGGCGGGCGCATCGGCCGGTACGGCCCCGGGCTCGGCTGGCGGTGGTGGCGGTTCGCGGCGGCCGTCGCGCTGGGCCTCGCGTGCGGGGTGAAGTGGTCGGGCCTGTACTTCCTCGCGGTGTTCGCCGTCGTGTCGGTGCTGTGGGACGCGACGGCGCGCCGGACGGCGGGGGTCGGGCGCTGGTGGGAGGACGCGCTCGTGCGCGACGCGGTCCCGGCCGCGCTCGTCATGCTCCCGACGGCGGCCCTCGCCTACCTCGGCGCGTGGACGTCGTGGTTCCGCTCCCCTGGCGCGTACATGCGCCAGTGGGCGCTGGACAACCCGGGGGAGGGCGTCGCGTGGCTGCCACCCGCGCTGCGGTCCCTGTGGGAGTACCACCTGAAGATGTGGGACTTCCACAACGGGCTCACGTCCGAGCACACGTACGAGGCGCACCCGCTCGGGTGGATCCTGCAGTGGCGGCCGACGTCGTTCTACTGGCGCTCCTACGACCCGGGCGAGGCCGGGTGCGAGCTCGAGCGGTGCGCGCGGGCGATCACGTCGATCGGCAACCCGGTCCTGTGGTGGACGGCGGCCCTCGCGATCCTCGTCGCGCTCTACGCCCTCGTGCGGCTCAAGGACTGGCGCGCGCTCGCCGTGCTCAGCGGCATCGTCGCCGGGTGGGCGCCGTGGTTCCTCTACGCCGAGCGGACCATCTTCACGTTCTACTCGATCGTGTTCACGCCGTGGGTCGTGCTCACGCTCGTCTACGCGATGACGCTCGCGCTCGAGCGCACGGAGCACCGCGCGGAGGCACGGGCCCGCGTGCGGACGTGGATCACGGTCCTGCTCACGACCATCGGCGTCGTCAGCGTCTTCTACTACCCGGTCTGGACCGCGTGGCAGGTGCCGTACTGGTTCTGGCGCATGCACATGTGGTTGCCGAGCTGGATCTGACGCGTCACCACTCGACCTGCGGCGACTCGTGGAACGCGATCCCCGCCCGGCGCCACGCGTGCGCCTCGCGGGCCACGCGGCGGCGGTAGTCGTCCCAGTCCTTGCGGTCGGCGGCCGTCCACGCGACCTCGGCGACGGCGCTCAGGCGCGGCAGGAGCATGGTGAACAGCGCCTCCGGCGTGGGGATGCGCTCGGTCCACACCGCGGCCTCGACGCCCTCGATCGTCTCGGCCGGCAGCCCGGGCACGGCGTCCTCGGGCTCCCAGTCGTAGGAGTCGCGGACCTCGACGAGGCCCGCCCACTCCTGGCCGAACGGGAAGTCGGCCGTGTACTTCATGTCGAGGTACACGCGGTTCGCGGGCGACAGGATGACGCGCGCCCCGGCCTTCGCCGCGTCGACGAGGTACGTGAGGTCCATGGGGTGCGTGTCCCAGTACTGCACGAGCGTGCCCGGGCGCAGCGGGGCCTTGGCCGCCTCCTGCCACGCGACCGGCGTCTTGCCCGCCTCGACCACGAGCCGCTCGCACAGCTCGACGAACCGCGCGTACTCCGCCGGCTCCATCTTCAGCACCTCGTCGCCGCCGAAGTGCACGTGCTCGCCGTCGGTCGCGCGGGCGAGGTCGGTGAAGACGTCGCGCAGGAACGGCTCGGTGGCGGGCAGGTCGAACGTGAGGCGCGAGAACCCGACCTCGATCCCCGAGTACGCGTCGGTCGGGACGCCGTCAGGCATGAGGTCCCCGTACACGTGGGTCGCCGCGTTGATGTGCCCGGGGACGTCGATCTCGGGCACCACGCGCACGAACCGCTCGGCCGCGTGGTCCTGCAGCGCGCGGAACTCGGCGAGCGACAGGTGGCCGCCCGTGCCGCCGGACGTGTCGGTCCCGGAGGAGAGCTTGGCGAGCTCGGGCCGCGACGGCGACTCGATGCGCCAGCCCTGGTCGTCCGTGAGGTGCAGGTGCAGCACGTTGAGCTTGTACGACGCCATGACGTCGATCACGGCGCGCAGCGCGTCGAGCCCGAAGAAGGTGCGCGCGACGTCGAGGGACAGGCCGCGCCACGCGTAGCGCGGGGCGTCGTGCACGACGACGTGCGGCACCCGGGCGGGCCCGTCGCCCGGCGTCTCGACGAGCTGGCGCAGCGTCTGGGCCGCGTGGAGGAGCCCGACGGGCTCCGCCGCCGTCGCCGTGACCCCCGCGGCGTCGACGACGAGGCTGTAGCGCTCGGCGCTCGTGGAGCCGGCGGGGCCGGCGTGCTCGTCGAGCCGCAGCACGAGCGCGGTCGCGTCCGCCGGCGCGACGTCGGACGCGGGGCCGTCGTGCGTCACGGTGACGCCGTCGACCGCGCCGAGGAGCTCGGCGACCCGGTCGGCGAGCCACGGTGCCGTCTGCTCGAGCCCGAGCGCGTGGACCGCGAGGGCCGCGACGGGCAGGTGCCCGTCACCGGGCTCGACCTGCAGGGGCTGGGGAATGACCGCGACCATCGGGCACCTTCGTCGTCTGGGGGAGGATCGAAACGATTCGGCTTTTGCAAGCACCACACCCTAACCCCTGCCCGCGGCAGTTCCAACCGCCCCCGGTCAGAGCGCGGGCGCGACGTACCGCGGGCTCGGGTCGAGCGCGAGGACGCCCTCGACGTCGCGCGCCGGGTCCGCCGAGCCCGTGGTCCACCCGCCCACGACACCCTCGGGCACGCCGTCGAGCAGCGCACCCCACTCGCGCACGCGCTCGCCGAACCCGTTCCTCGACGTCGACTGCACGACCACCTGCGCCTCGCCCCCGCCGAGGTCGAGGTCCGCGCCGTCGCGCACGGCGTCGGCGTCCGCGCGCTGCACCACGACGAGCTTCTGGGGCAGGGCGTGCTCACGCACGACACCGGCGACGACGTCGATCGCGGCGCCGACCTCCGCGGCGTCGACCGTGCCGGCGGGCGACCCCTCGCCGGGGCGACGCGCGTCGACGTCGAGCGCGACGCCCACCGTCGGGCGCGCGAGGAGGTCGGCGTACTCCGCGACCTGCTCGTCGAACGTCGCCCGCCCGGGCTCGATCCGCAGGACGACGTGGACGCCCGCGGCCTCCGCGGCGTCCACGAGCGGCGCGAGCTCCTCCGCCGGGATCTCGGTCGAGTAGTCGCGGTCCGGGCCCGCGGACGACGACGCGCGCGTCGCCGGCACCTCGAGCACCGGGACGACGACCTCGTCCGGGGACACCTCGGCGTACGCGCCGGCGGCCCCCTGCGCGCGCTCGACGGCGGCCGACCGGGCCTCCTCCCCCACCGCGACCAGGCTGCGCGTGACCGCGTCGGCCCCGACCGCGACGTACCGCACGCCGTCGGCGAGCACGAGCTGCGACCCGCTCGGCAGCAGCGCGCCCGCCTCGGCGGTGCGCAGGCGCCACGCGAGGTCCTCCGCCTCGCCGAAGCTCTCGCCGATGCCGACGACGGCGAGCGCCTTGGCGGCCGCGACCGCGTCGACGACCTCGGCCGACGACCGCGGGTCCCCGCCCGGCACCTCGAGCGGCACGGCGCCGGCCGCGCGCGCGGTCGCGATCGCGGCGGACTGCGGCCCGCCCGCGGCGTCGAGGCTCCCGGGCTCGGTGAGCGCGAGGACCTCGGTCAGCGTCTCGGGCTCGCCACGCTCGGGCAGCGCCGCGCGGACGTCCTCGAGGTCGTGCGGGTCGACCGTCCCGTCGACCCCCAGCGCCCCCACGTCGAGCAGCACCCGGTCGACGCCGTCCACGTCGCCGAGCGTGGCGCGCCGGGGGGCCTCGTCCTCCGCGCCCTCCTCCTGCCCCGGGGGCGCGTCGGCCTCCCCCACCTCGACCACGGCCACGGTGCCGAGGCGACCGAGCTCGGTGCGCAGGCCGCCGTCGGAGATCGCGCCGCCGACGAGCAGGACGGGCGCGGCGAGCTCGACCGCGGCCGCGGCAGCCGTCGCACGCGCCTCCTCGTCGTCCGCTACGGCCAGGACGACGACCGGCGCGGACGTGAAGAACGCCTGGCTGCTCGTCAGCGCGAGCTCCGCGGGGTCGGTCGAGCCGAGCACGAGCACGTCGTCGGGCGGCTCGGCTGCCCGGGCGACGAGCGTCGCCTCGCTCGGGGTCGGTCCGTCCGCCTCCGCGGTCTCCGCGGCGCACCCGCCGAGCGCCGCGCCGGCGCCGAGCACGAGCGGGAGGACGACAGGGATGAATCGGACCTTCCGTGAGTTCACGCCCCCATCATCGCGCACCCTCGCGCACTCGCTCGACGCCGGATGTGGAGGACTCGTGACGACCGGCCCGTCGGGTGGACGCGCGTCGGAGCACCCCTCGGCCCGACGACCCGACTCGGGGCGCGCCGGGCGAGGGCCGGGACTCGCGCGGGCTCGACCGGCATACTGGTCGGGCCGCAACCAACCGCCGAGGAGATCGCATGTCGACCCCCGACCAGCCTGACCAGAACCCGCAGCAGCCGGGCGCGACGCCGTCGGGTCCGCCCGCCTACGGCGCGCCCGAGCCGGGCCAGCCGCAGCAGCCGCCGCAGGCCCCGCAGCACGGCGCCCCGCAGGCGCCCCAGTACGGCGCCCCGCAGGCGCCGCAGTACAACGCCCCGCAGCAGGGCTCGCCGTACTCGGCCCCCGGCCAGGGCGAGGACCCCGGCAAGACGATGGGCATCGTCGGCCTCGTCCTGTCGTTCCTGGGCTGCCTCTCGATCGTCGGCCTGATCCTCAGCATCGTGGCCTACAACAAGTCGAAGAAGGCCGGCTACAAGAACGGCGTCGCGCTCGCCGGCATCATCGTCGGCGCCGTCGTGCTGGTGATCTCGATCATCGTCGCGATCGTCGTCGGCACCGCGTCGTTCGCCCTCATCGAGAAGTGCAACGAGCTCGGCCCGGGCACGCACTACGAGAACGGCGTCGAGTACACCTGCGGCTGACCGCCGGCGTGCACCGCACCTGACGAAGGCCCCCGCCGACGGCGGGGGCCTTCGTCGTCCCTCACGCGGCGTCGTCGTCGGCCGCGCAGCGGAACCCGAGGTGCGTCGTCGCGCTGTCGTCCGACTGCGGCGACCGGGCCGCGGGGCGGTACCGCCAGCAGTACTCCGGCGCGCACAGGTGCGACCCGCCCTTGGTCACACGCATCACCTGCGGCGACGTCGTCGGCGCCAGGAGGTTCGGTCGCGACCCGGCGTCGGGGCCGCCCGTGCCGGGCACGACGTGGCGCGGCGCGAACGTGTCGACCGTCCACTCCCACGTGTTGCCGATCATGTCGACCAGCCCGTACCCGTTGGGCGGGAAGGTCCCGACCGGCGACGTCCCGCCCCAGCCCTCGTCGAGGTAGGGGAACCGGCCCTGCCACGTGTTCGCCATGACACGGCCGCCGGGCGCGAGCTCGTCGCCCCACGCGAACTCCGCGCCGTCGAGGCCGCCGCGCGCGGCGCGCTCCCACTCGACCTCCGTCGGCAGACGGCGCCCGGCCCACGCCGCGTACGCCGACGCGTCCTCGAACGCGACGAGCACCACCGGGTGGTCGGGTCGGTCGTCGACGTCGGAGCCCGGCCCCTGCGGCGAGCGCCACGACGCACCGGGCTGCCAGCGCCACCACTGCCGCCAGTCGCGCAGGTCGACGGGGCCCGCGGTCGGGGTGAAGACGAGGCCGCCGGGCACGAGGTCCGCGGGGTCGGCGCCCGGGAAGTCCGCCGGGTCGAGCGCGCGCTCCGCGACGGTCACGTAGCCCGTGTCCGCGACGAACGCGGCGAACTGCGCGTTGGTCACGGGGTGCCGCTCGACGAGGAACGGCGCGACCTCACGGTCGTGCGCCGGCCCCTCCTCCGGGTAGTGGGCGTCGGACCCCATGCGGTACGTCCCACCCGGGACGGCGACGAGCTCCGTGAGGTCCACGCGGCCAGCATAGGTCGCCGGGCCCGCACGACGTGCCGCTACATCAGCCGGGTGGACTCGAGCGCCTTCGCGAGGTCGTCGTTGAACCCGATGAGCGGGACCCGGAGCACGAGCCCCAGGAGCAGGGCGGGCACGACGAAGAGGACGAGACATCCGAGCGAGATCCAGAAGTCACCCTCGTAGATCCCCGCGATCGCCGCGCGGACCGCGCTCGTCGCGTGCGTGACGGGGAGGAAGGGACTGATGTTCTGGAACCACTGCGGCAGGACGCTCAGCGGGTACGCCCCTCCCCCGGCGGAGATCTGGACGACGAGGAGGAAGACGGCGAGTGCCTTGCCCGCCTCGCCGAACGACAGGACCAGCGTGTACGTGATGAGCGAGAAGACGAGCGACATCACCCACCCCGCGAGGATGAGCAGCGCCGGGTAGACCGGTCGCACCCCGACGAAGCCGATGAGCCCCACGTACAGCAGCGAGCTCTGCAGCAGGGCGAGGACGGCGAAGATGCCGTAGCGCCCGAAGTACTCCTGAGGCAGCGTGAGGCCCGCCCCGAACGGGAGGCGGTCGCGCACGACGTCGACCCGGATCAGGACCGAGAGCAGCAGGGCACCGACCCACAGGCCCAGCACGGAGTAGAAGGGCGCCATCTGCGCCCCGAACGTGTCGACCTCGAACACCGGGATGGTCCGGAGCGCGACCGGCGTGGTCAGCTCGCCGGCGAAGGTCTGGGCGTCGGGGCCGATGATCGTGGTGAGCGCGCTGAGGTCGCCCGACTCCGAGGCGTCGCGCAGCGCGGACGCGACGCCGTCGAACCGGGCTGCCGCGGCCTCCAGGTCCTCGGAGATCGTCGACAGGGTGCCCTCGGCGGCGGTGAGCACGCCGGTGAGGGAGCCGGAGCCCTCGGACAGGGCGGCGACCGCGCCCGACAGGTCGTCGCCGATCGCGACGAATCCGCCGTTGACCGACGCGAGCGTCCCGGCGAGCTGCTCGAGCTGCGGCCGCAGGCTCTGGGAGTACGAGCTCTCGACCCCCTCGACGGCGCTCCTCGCCTCGTCGACGACCGCGATCACCTCGTCGCGCGTCGCCTGGCTGTCGACCTCGCCCTGGGTCAGGCGCGTGGCCGCCTCCTGGATGCGGTCACGCAGCAGCTCCTGCCGGGCGAGAGCCCCGTCGATGCGGGAGACGACCAGCTCGAGCGCGTCCCGCAGCGCCGGGTCGGTCGCCGTGTCCGCCTGCGCCTGGAGCTCGTCGCGCAGACCCTGGTAGGCCGCGATCTGCGCGTCGACCTGCCCGGCGAGCGTGTTCAGGGTGGCGACCGTCGCCTGGCTCTGCGAGCCCAGCGACGTGAAGAGCTGGTCCACCTGGGTGCCGAGCGCCCGATAGCTGTCCGCGCTCGTCGAGAACGCCGCGGCCAAGGACCCGGTCGCCGTCTCCAGCGTCGTGCCGAGGCGCCGTGCCGCGGTGGACCCGTCGCCGATCGCGCCCGCCGTCTCGCGCAGCGCCGAGTCCGAGGAGGTCGCGAGCGACGTCGCACCGGTCACGAGCGGCTTGCTCGCCGAGACGAGCAGGCCGAGCGCCTGCGCGCTGTCGGCGCCCGCACGGAGCTGGGAGGCGAGCGCCGCGGCGTTCGCCTCCAGCCGGGTGATGGCCGCGCGCGTCTCGGGGTCCTCGAGGTTGTCCGCGAGCGACGCGACGACGCCCAGCCCGACCTCGTTCAACGTCTTCGTGAAGGTCTCGTTGATCTGCACGGAGACGTCGGTCGCCGCCTCGCCCGTGATCTTCGGCGACAGCGCGTTCGTCTTCTCGTTCGTGTAGTAGTCGATCCGGGCCGAGGTGGCGCCCGGCACGAGGAACGTCATCATCTGCCGGCTGAAGTCCGGGGGGAGCACGAGAGCGGCGTAGTACTCCTCCGACTCGGTGCCCCGGACCGCCTGCTCCGGGCTCGTGAACACCCAGTCCAGGTCGGCGTTGGCGCGCAACGCCGACAGGACCTGGTCCCCGATGTTGATCCGCACGGGCAGCAGACCGCCCTCGTACCCCTCGTCCGCGTTGGCCACCGCGACCTTGAGGTCCTTCGTGTTGCCGAACGGGTCCCAGCTCGCGAGCACGTTGAACCACGCGAAGAACGAGGGGATGACGACGACCCCGAAGAGCACGACGAGCGCGATCGTGCTCCGCGTCGCCTGCCGCAGGTCGTGGCGGAAGAGCCGGGAGACGTTGTTCACGACCGCTTCCCGTGGTCCTGGAGCTCTGCCAGAGGCGTGTCCGACCGGGTCGCCCGCTCCTCCCGTGCCAGCGCCTGCCGCAGCGAGCTCTCGGGCATGTCCTCCACCTTCCCCGCGAAGACGATGTTCTGCCGGACGTACTCGATCGTCACGACGGTCCCGATCACGAGGAGGCACACGACGCCCCACAGGCCGAGGACGGTCGCCTTGGCGTCCGGCACGAACCAGGCGACGCCCAGGAGCACCACGCTCACCCCGACACCGATCAGGACCGCCAGGCGGATCACGGTCAGATGGCGCTTCATGAACCACTCGGCCCGGCGCGCCATCTCCTCACGGAACCGCTGTCGGTCGCTCAGCGCCTGGACGATCTGGCTGAGCCGGCGCCGCGAGCCGAAGATCTGCACGTCCTCGCTGACGAAGAGTCCCGTCTCGGCCAGCTTGACGTTGAACAGCCGAGAGAAGTTGCCGAGCCGCAGCCGCAGGAACACGCCGAGGACGAAGGCCAGCACCGCGTACAGGCCGAGCACCGCGACGTAGCGCCAGTAGTAGCCGTCGTAGAACCCGCCGATGGTCTCGCGCATCGCGTCGATGCCGTACGTGAAGGGGAAGAACGGGAAGAGGGACCGGAAGAAGCCCGGCATCATCTCGATCGGGTAGATGCCGGACGCCCCGGGGATCTGCATGATCACCAGCAGGATCGCCACGCCCTTGCCCACGTAGCCGAGCGACATCGCGAGCGCGTAGATGATCGACACGTACACGAGCCCGGTGAAGACGCTCGTCGCGACGAACGCCGCGGCGCTGGCCGTCTGCACGCCGATCACGACGTCGCCGATGCTCACCAGGAGCGCCTGGAGCACGTTGAGCGACGCGAGGAGCATCCACCTCCCGAGGTAGGCCTGACGCACGGTGAGGCCCGGGACCCCCTCGGTGTCGGCCTCCTGTTTGAGGAGCACGACGAGCATGAACGCGCCGATCCACAGCGCGAGGTTGGTGAACAGCGGCGCCATCGCGGAGCCGTAGGTCGCGACGGGGAACAGGTTGTGCTGCTTCACCTCGACCGGCGACGACATGAACCGCGCGACCTGCTGCGGGTCGAGCTCCGTCACCGCGCTCAGCGTGCGCCAGATCTCCGCACTGCTGAGCGCGCTGAGGTCGGTCCGCAGCGTCTCGAGGTCCTGCTCGACGCCCAGCAGGTTGCCGTCGAGCAGCGTGACCGCGGAACGCGCCTGCTCCATCTGGGCCTCGAGCCCGTCGAGCAGCGTGACCGCCTCCCGCACGAGCTCTCGCTGGGCGTCGAGCGCGGTCGAGAACGCCCCGGCGCTCGCCGACAGCTCGGCCATGGTCCGGTTGATCTCCGGGACGGTGCCCGTCAGCGCGGTCTGGATCGACCCCGCCGAGGTCGCCGAGTCCTGCACGGCGCCGTTGAGCGCGCTCGCCGTCGCCTGGAGCGCGGTGGTCACGTCCGCGACGTCCTGGTTGAGCGTCGCCAGGTCGCCGAGGAGCTGCTGGTCCGACGCGTTGCGCTCCCTCAGCAGGTCCACCGCCTCGCTCAGCTCGCTGTACCCGGGGTCGGCGGGGTCCATGGTCGCGAGCTGCGCCTCCAGCTCGGCGAGCACCTCGGCGCTGGCGTCCGCGATCGCGTCCGCGTCGTCGATCGCGGTGCCGATCGCGAGGTTCGCGTTCTGCACGCCCGCCGAGAGCGTGGTGACGGCGACGTTGAGCCGTGCCGACGCCCCGGACAGGAGCGTGGCGCCCGACACGTAGGCGGTCGTCACCGAGTCGGTGAACGAGACGAGGTCCTGCTGGGCGTCGTCCACGAGCGCCTGGGCCTGGGCTATCGACGTCTGGACGTCGCCGATGGTCTCGTCGACCTCGGTGAGCGCGCTCGTGGCGTCGGTGAGCGCGACCCCGGCGTCGGTGAGCGTGACCTGGAGGTCCGCCAGGCCGCCGCGCGCGGCCTCCAGCTCCGCCACGGTGTCGTCGAGCGCGTCGAGCGTCGTCGTCCTCGCGTCGAGCAGGCGTGCCCCCGTGTCGACGCCCGCCTTCTCGAGGTCCTCCGCGACGGTCTCCGCGACGGTCGAGACGAACGTCGCGTTCACCTGGGAGTCGAGGGTCGACGCCCCGACGCCGGTGATCTTCGGGGCGATCGCGTTCGCCTTCTCGTTGACGTAGTAGTCGAGCTCCGGGCGGACGAACCTCCCCGTCGTGATGCTCAGCAGGTCCGCGCTGAAGGTCGGCGGGATGACGATGGCGGCGTAGTAGTCGCCGGACCTCACCCCGCGCAGCGCCGCGTCCTCCCCGACGAACCTCCAGCCCAGCTGGTCGTTCGCCTTGAGCTGGTCGACGATCTTGGCGCCGACGTCGACCTCGCCCGTCATCTCCGTCGACGCGCCCTCGTCGAGGTTGACGACCGCGACCTTGACGTGCTCTGTGTCCGAGTACGGGTCCCAGAACGCGAGGATGTTCACCCACGCGTACATGGACGGCATGATGACGAGCCCGATGACGATGGCCCAGACCTTCGGCGCGTGAAGGATCCTCCCGACGTCGCGGCGGAACACCTTCAGGGCGTTGCGCATCGTTCCTCCTCGTCGCCCGCGGTCCGCGGCGCGCATTCGGACGTCGCCTTGTCGCCTCCCGGACATTGGTGTTCCCTGACAACGGACACTGCGTTTCCGTGGTGCACGGGCTCCTTCCTCGGGGCATCAGTGTGTCTCGGTCCTCCCGAAAACTCTCGGCCGACCCGTGACGGCGCACAAAGATCACCCGGCACATCACCCTGGCATCCCCCGCCCGCGCCCGCGTCGTGCCTCAGACAAGGGACGGGTGGTCCGGCTCGGGCGCGCGCGGGTGAATTTCACGCGGTGCACCACGCCCGACAAAGGCCGGTGCTACCGTCGCAAGGCGCGGGACATTTTCGACGGCGCGCACCGTCAATACCGACGGTGCTGCGCACCGTACGAGGCGACGGCTCGTCAGCCTTTTGTCCGGTCGACGGAAATGCACCGCGCAATGTGATCCGAGAGCGGAGAATTACCCAGGAGGACGTCATGCGCCCACGGGCCGACCGGCTCGACGCCGACGTGTCCCTGGACGCCGACGCGTCCCGGGCCGAGGCGACGGCGCCGTAGGCACCCGGTGGTCGTCCCGCGGCCTCCGGACGGATCGCGCCGCCTCGCCCGCCCCCCGTCCGCGCGCGATCCCGGACGGACGCGCCTGACCACTGCCGCGGTCGTGTCGGCAGGCGTCCTGTGCAGCGCCGTCCTGGCGCTGGAGGTCGTGCGCCGTCTGCACGCCCACCCCGGCCTCCTGGCCATGGCGGTGTTCCTGTCGGTCCAGGCGAGCACCGTCGTCCAGGACCGCACGCCTCGCGCGCGCGCCGGCACGGCCCTGCTCCTGGTCCCGACGGTCACCGCGTCGATCGCCGTCGCCGCGCTGCTGTCCCCGCACCGGCCCGCGGTGCTCGCGGGCTTCGTCCTGCTGACCGGCGCCGCGACCTGGGTCCGCCGGTACGGGCCCCGCGCCGCCGCGATCGGCACGCTCGCGTTCATGGGCTACCTCTTCACGCTGTTCGTCCGACCCACCGCGCACGAGCTGCCGGCGTTCTGCCTGATCGCCGTCGGCGCGGTCGCGACCCAGGCCGTCGCGCGCGCCGCCCTGCGGTTCGAGCACCCTCGCCGCACGCTGCTCGCCCTCCTCGCCGACCTGCGCAGCGCCTCCGCGGCCGCGCTCCGCAGCGCCGCCCGTCCGGCCCGCGCGGGCGTGCTGCGCACCCGGCTCGCCCGGATCGACGCGGTCGGCCGCGCCCTCACGGCGTGGCAGCGGGACTACCCCACCGCCGACCACGTCGCCTGCAGCGAGCGGTCGCTCGCCCTGCTCGTGCTCGACGCCCGCGTCTGCACCGAGGAGACCTGCGACGAGCTCGTCCGCGTCGCCGGAGCGGCGAGCACGAGACGCGGCGCCCCGGCCGCGCTCGCCCACCTGGAGGCCGTGCTCGCCCCGCGCGCGTCGAGCGCCCGCGTCGAGGCCGCGACGGCGTGGGCCACCCGGGCGCTGTCGTCGCAGGGGCGACCCGTCAGGGACGACGTCCTGGAGTACCTCGTCGCGCGGAGCACGCTCGCGCACGCCCGGCTGCGCCGGGCCGAGCAGACGCCCGGCACCGGGACGCTCCCCCACGACGCTCCCGCGTCGTCGACGGCCCGCCCGCGGTCCGACGTCGGCGCACCGCCACGACCCGCGCGCGCGGCGCCCCGCTGGACGCCGTGGCGGCAGTGGGCACCGACCAGTCGGCTCGCGGTGCAGGCGATGGTCGCGGCGACGGCGGCGGTCGCGGTCGGCGAGGCCATCTCCGCGAGCCGGTGGTACTGGGCGGTGACGAGCGCGTTCGTCGTCTTCGCCGGGACGACCACGCGGGGCGGGGTCCTCACGCGCGCGTACCGGCGGGTCGCGGGGACGGCGGGCGGGATCGTCGTCGGCGTCGGGGCCGTCCTCCTGTCCGGCCAGCACACGAGCGTCCTCGTCGGGATCAGCGTCGTCGCCGTGTTCGGCATGCTCTACCTCGGCCCCGTCCGCTACGTCTACACCCCGTTCTTCATGACGGTCGTCGTGGTCGCGGTCTACGCCATGCTCGGCGACCTCCGCCACGACGTCCTCGAGCTCCGCCTCGAGGAGACCCTGGCGGGGGCGGTCATCGGCGTCCTGTGCGCCTACGCGATCCTCTCGGCGAGCTCGCACCCCGACCTCGTGGGGAGGGTGCGCGCCTGCTTCCGCGCGCTCGACGCGCTCCTCCAGGTCGGGGACCGCACGTTCGGCGGGCGCGGCGACGGCCACGAGGCCCTCGCCGCCCTCCACGAGCTCGAGGCGGCGAGGGACGACGTCGAGGCGACCGTCGAGGCGATGTCGGCCGCACTGCTGGGCCGGCACGAGTCGGCGCTGGAGGCGGTCCGCCTCCTGGACGTCGTGACCCGCGCCTGCGGCGTGCTCGCGCAGGCCGTGATGCGGCGCGGGGCGCACGGGGACGGGAGCCCCGCCGACGGCGACCGCGTCGTGCAGGACGCGATCGCCGCCGTCCGGCGCGCCGCGGACGACGCCCGCGACCGGTTCGACCGCGTGGGGGACGGCGGGTCCGCGCGGTCCGCGCCGCTCGTCTCCCGGGTCCACCGGCTGCCGTCGGACGCGACCGGGTCCCAGACGGCGGCGCTCTTCGCCCTGGCACGGGTCGAGTGGGCCCTGCGACGCCTGACGCAGCCCCGGCCCACCCGCGCGCCCGGGCGGAGCGGGTGATCGCCGGGGTGACCGCCGGGGTGATCTTCCCCTGGTTCGCGGGCAGGAGCTCCGCACGTTGGCCATCATCGGTGGCACAGGCGCGCCGACGACCGACGCCGCCGGCACGGTCGCCGGAGCGCGGCCGCGCGTCCGACACCACGAGAGGGACCTTCGTGAGCACCAGTTCCGGAACGATCCGCACGGTCAACGGCATCCGCACCGCCCTCGGGGTGAGCGGGCTCGTCAGCGCGATCCTCGGCGTCCTCATCCTCGTGTGGCCGGGGCGGACCGCCATGGTCGTCACCGCCATCGTCGCGGCCTACGCGGTCATCGCGGGCCTCATCCACCTCGGGATCGGGATCTTCAGCGGCGGCAGGGGCGGGTGGGCGCGCGTCGGCCGGACCCTCCTCGGTGTCGTGTTCGTCGTCGGGGGGATCCTGGCGTTCCTCAACCTCGGCCAGACCACCACCTACCTCGCGGAGTTCCTCGGGATCCTCGTCGGGGTCCTGTGGATCGTCGAGGGCGTCGTGGACCTGACCTCGCTGCGCGACGCCGCCTCGAAGCCGGTCTCGATCCTGTTCGCGGTCCTGTCGATCGTCGCGGGCGTCGTCCTGCTCCTCACGCCGCTCTGGGGCGCCACCATGCTGTGGTGGCTCCTGGGCCTGTCGCTCGTCGTCCTCGGTCTCGTCAACATCGTGCGCGGCTTCCGCTACGGGACCGGGGTCGGGGTCGCCCGATGAGCACGCTCGACGGCCTCTACAACTTCCGCGACACGGGCGGGCTCCCGCTCCAGGACGGCGGCTACAGCCGCCCGGGCGTGCTGTACCGGTCGGACGCGCTGCGGAACCTCACCGACCAAGGGGTCGCCCAGCTCGCCACCACCGAGACCGGCGTGGTCGCCGACCTCCGCACCCCCGCCGAGCGCGAGGCCGCACCCGACCGGCTCCCGAGCACGCGGACGATCGACACGGTCCGGCCGGCGATCACCCAGGGTGCCCTCGGCGAGCAGCTCGTCGCCCTGGTCGACCCGACCCGTGCGCCGTCGCCCGACGCCGTCCGTGCGGGCCTCGAGGCGCTGCCCGCGCTGGGTGACCTCTACGTCGGGATGCTGCGGGGGTCGGCCGCGGCCTTCGCCGCCGTCGCCCGGGTCGTCGCGGCCTCGCACGACGGCGCCCCGACGGCCGTCGTCGTCCACTGCACCGCGGGCAAGGACCGGACCGGCGTCGCCGTCGCGCTCCTCCTCGACGCCGTGGGGGTCGAGCGCACGGCGATCGTCGACGACTACGCCGTCTCCCAGCGCAACCTCGCGGGTCCGTGGGCGGACGGCATGCTCCACATGATCGAGTCGCTCGGCATCCCCGTGACGCCGCAGCTGCGGACGCTCGCGACCGAGACGCCCCCGTCGGCGATCACGCAGGCGCTCGCGTGGGTCGACGCTGCCGGCGGGAGCGCCCGGTACCTCATGTCGGGCGGCCTCACGTCGCGTGAGCTGAGCACCGTCCGGCGCCGCCTCGCCGGGTAAGGCCTCCTCGTCCGCGCCGCCGGGCTCGGCCGCCGGCCGCGGCTCAGTCGCGGCCCGAGGGCCCCGCGGCCTCGTCCCGCGCCCCGTCGGCAGCGCCCGCGGCGCGGTCGCGGGTCCACCACGGCAGGACGACGAGCGACGCGACGAAGAAGCACAGCGCGCCCACGAACGTCCCGCCGTTCGCCAGGGAGCTGCTGATCGCCGACCCGTCCGGCAGGATGAACGCCCCGACCGCGGAGGCCCCGAACGCGACGCACCCGAGGTAGTTGACGACGACCGACCACCACCCGATCCGCCCCGGGTCCCACCACGTCGAGGTGGCGCGCGCGTAGGCGACGAACGCGAGGTTGGCGCTCACGAGGAACGCCACCGACCCTGCCGCGTCCGGGTTCCAGACGTACTCGGTCTCGGCGGTGCGCGACCGGGCGTACAGCGCGGCCGTCGTGCTCACGTTGAACATGATCGTGCCGAAGGACTGGGTGGCCGCGGTGAGCCACTCGGCCCGCACCATCCGCCCGGGCGCGTAGCTCACGGGGACGCTCACCGCCCCGCTGAGGATGAGCTGGGCGAGACCGGCCGCGGTGAAGAAGATCGCCCCGACGAAGTAGAGGAGGTTCGCGACCGAGGCGCCGGCCCACGACCCGAACCCGGGCGCCGAGCCGATCGCGAACAGCGCCGAGCCGATCATGAAGCCCCAGCACTGCTTGGTCAGGGTCGGGACCAGGAACGGCCGTGGTCCGACGGACGTGGTCACGATCGCTTCGCTCATGGCGAGGGCTCCCCTCGGTGGGCCGGCAGACGGGTGGGTCGGGACGACCGCGGGGGGGGGGGGGGGGGGGCCCCCCCCCCCCCCCCGGGGGGGGGGGGGGGGGGGGTTGGGGGGGCCCGCGCCCCCCCCCCGCGGGGGGGGGGGGGGGGCGCGGGGGGGG
>NZ_JAAFAN010000158.1:0-507 GCF_010287905.1 Cellulosimicrobium composti | reverse complement strand
CCCGGTCGCAGCGTGGGCGCCTGGTCGGTGAGGCCGGGGACCTTGACGAACGCCTTGGCGGTGAGACCGTCCATGTCGGTCACGGTGTAGGTGATGACCTGGCGGGCCTCGGTGAGGGTGACGACGAGCTCGCCGTCGGGGGTGACGGTCGTGGTCTCGGCGTCGCTGGTGACGGCGAGCTCGGTCGCGGCGCCGTCGGGGTCCTCGTCGTTGTCCAGGACGGGCACGGTGACCTCGGTCTTGCCGAGGATGTCCTCGACGGGCACGGTGTCGTCGCGCGCGACCGGGGGCAGCAGCGGCGCGTTCGCCGAGACGTTCACCGTCACCGCGCCCGTGGCCCGCACACCGTACGTGTCCTGGATCGCGTAGTAGAAGGTGTACGCGCCGTCGTCGTCGGGCGAGGTGAGCACGATCCGGTCGCCGACGACCTCGGCGTCGAGGTCGTGGGTGTCCTCGATGCCGCCGGGCACGAGGCCCACCTGGTCGCCGTCGGGGTCGGTGTCGTTC
>NZ_JAAFAN010000157.1:0-622 GCF_010287905.1 Cellulosimicrobium composti | reverse complement strand
GTCGTGAGGGGTGTCAGGCGGGGACGATGAGCCCGGCGGTCTGGTTCTTGGCGCGCTGGAGGCGGGCCTCGGCGTCGGACCAGTTGACGAGGTTCCACCAGGCGGTGACGTAGTCGGCGCGCACGTTCTGGTAGTCGAGGTAGTAGGCGTGCTCCCAGACGTCGAGCAGGACGATGGGGGTCAGGCCGAGGGTGAGGTTGCCCTGCTGGTCGTAGAGCTGGACGGTGACGAGCTTGGAGCCGATGGAGTCCCAGGCGAGGATGGCCCACCCCGAGCCCTGGACGCCGGCGGCGACGGCGGCGAACTGCTTCTTGAAGGCGTCGAAGGAGCCGAAGTGCTCGTCGATCGCCGCGCCGATCTCGCCGGTGGGCTCGCCGCCGCCCTCGGGGGAGAGGTTGGTCCAGAAGGCGGAGTGGTTGACGTGGCCGCCGAGGTTGAACGCGAGGTTCTTCTCGTGCAGGTTGATCGCGGCGAAGTCGCCGGACTCGCGGGCCTCGGCGAGCTTCTCCAGGGCGGTGTTCGCGCCGGTGACGTAGGCCTGGTGGTGCTTGGAGTGGTGCAGCTCCATGATCCGCCCGGAGATGTGCGGCTCGAGCGCACCGTAGTCGTAGGACAGCTCGGG
>NZ_JAAFAN010000156.1:0-622 GCF_010287905.1 Cellulosimicrobium composti | reverse complement strand
TCGCCCGGCCCGGCTTCGGGACGGGCGACGACCGCATGCTCGGCGGGCTGGGGACGGGCGTGCGACTGGTACCGTCGCCGACCGTGAGCACCACGTCCCCGACCGACCCGGGCCCGACGCCGGGTCTCTCCTTCCGTGCCGCGGTCGCCGCGGACCTCCCGCGCGTCGTCGAGCTCATCGCGGACGACGAGGTCGCGCGCGCCCGCACGGGTCAGATCGGCCCCGAGCACGAGGCTGCCTTCGCCGCGATCGCGGCGGACCCGAACAACGAGCTCGTCGTCGTGGAGCAGGACGGCCGGGTCGTCGGGACGATGCAGCTCACCGTGATCCCGGGGATCTCGCGGCGGGGCGCGTCGCGGCTCCTCGTCGAGGCCGTCCGCGTCGACCGCGGCCTGCGGGGCCGGGGCGTGGGCCGCGCCATGATGGCCTGGGCCCACGCGTGGGGCCGGGAGCGAGGCTGCGCCCTCGCGCAGCTCACCTCCGACAAGCAGCGCGCCGACGCGCACCGCTTCTACCGGTCGCTGGGGTACGAGCAGTCGCACGAGGGCTTCAAGCTGCCCCTCGACCCCCGCTGACCCCCCCCCCCCCACCCCCCCCCCCCCCCCACCCGCCCCCCCCCCAC
>NZ_JAAFAN010000155.1:0-656 GCF_010287905.1 Cellulosimicrobium composti | reverse complement strand
TACACCGCGGCGATCTACGCGGCGCGCGCGGGCCTGGCCCCGCTCGTGCTCGCGGGCTCCGTGACCGCCGGCGGTGCGCTGATGAACACGACCGACGTGGAGAACTTCCCCGGGTTCCCCGACGGGATCATGGGCCCGGACCTCATGGAGAACATGCGCAAGCAGGCCGAGCGGTTCGGCGCGCGCATCGAGTGGGACGATGCCACGCTGCTCGACCTCGAGGGCCCCGTCAAGACCGTCGTCACGGGCAACGGCGAGACGTACCGCGCTCGCGCGGTCATCCTCGCGACCGGGTCCGCCTACCGCGAGCTCGGCCTGGACGACGAGAAGCGCCTGTCCGGCCGCGGCGTGTCCTGGTGCGCGACGTGCGACGGCTTCTTCTTCCGCGACCAGCACATCGCGGTCGTCGGCGGGGGCGACTCGGCGATGGAGGAGGCCACGTTCCTCACCCGCTTCGCCGAGAAGGTGACGCTGGTGCACCGTCGTGACGAGCTGCGCGCGTCGAAGATCATGGCCGACCGCGCGCTCAACGACCCGAAGATCGAGTTCGCGTGGAACAGCGAGGTCGCGGGCATCAGCGGCGAGAACAAGGTCGAGGCCCTCACGCTGCGCGACACCGTGACCGGCGAGGAGCGCGAGCTCCCCGCGACCGGCCT
>NZ_JAAFAN010000154.1:0-668 GCF_010287905.1 Cellulosimicrobium composti | reverse complement strand
CGCGAGGCCGCGGCGTCGTCGACCAGCACCGTCGCGTGCGGGTGCATCTGCATGATCGTCGCGGGCCACAACGCGCTCACCGGCCCCTCCACGAGCTGGTGCACCGCCTCGGCCTTGCCCTTGCCCGTGGCCAGCAGCACCAGGTGCCGCGCACCCATGATCGTGGCCAGCCCCTGCGTCAGGCAGCGCCGCGGCACCTGCTCCACGTCGTCACCGAAGAACCGCGCGTTGTCCTCACGCGTCTGCGCCGTCAGCGTCTTGATCCGCGTGCGCGACGCCAGCGACGACCCCGGCTCGTTGAACGCGATGTGCCCGTCCGTGCCGATCCCCAGGATCTGCAGGTCCACACCCCCCGCCGCCGCGATCGCCTCCTCGTACGCCGCGCACGCCGCGACCAGGTCCTGTGCGTTGCCGTCCGGACCCTGCACCGCCCCCTCGGCGAAGTCCACCCGCGAGGCGATCTCCGTCTCGATCACGTTCCGGTACCGCTGCGGGTGCTCCACCGGCAGACCCACGTACTCGTCCAGCATGAACGCCCGCACCCCCGCGAACGACAACCCCTCCTCACGATGCCGACGCGCCAGCTCGTCGTACACCCGCAACGGCGACGACCCGGTCGCCAACCCCAGCACCGCCTCCGGCCGCGACCGCACCACCGCCTCCACCGC
>NZ_JAAFAN010000153.1:0-842 GCF_010287905.1 Cellulosimicrobium composti | reverse complement strand
ATCCCCGCCCAGACGGCACCGAACGCTGCGACCGTCAGGACGAGCCGGGTCCAGTAGTAGCCGTACCGCCGACGCAGCAGACCCGACTCGCGCACGATCTTCGCCAGCACCGAGTAGTCCCGAGCCGTCGATCGGGCCGCAGACCGCACGCGGCCCGTCAACGCCAGGGGCTGCTGCGCCTCACTCGAAGCGGACACGGTCGGCCTCGGCCTTCACGCTCGCGGCACGCACCGCCTCGGCCGCGCGCCAGGCCTCGAGCTCGTCCGCCCGCCTGGTCCGTTCCGTCGCGATCGCCTCCTGGGTGTCCCGGATCACCGTCGCGATCTCGTGGGCGAGCCCGCCGGAGAGCATGGCGAGGTTCGTGTTCTCGACGAGCAGGCGCCGGTCCTCCACCCGCAGGACGATCCCCGGATACCCGTGGTCGGCGAGCAGCGCGGTGACGGCGGGCAGCTCGAGCAACGCTTGCTCCGGGCCCGACACGCGGCGGGAGAACACGGCGGTCACGGTGTAGAGGGGAGGCTCCGCGTCGGTGCCGAGCTCACGCGGCAGCGCAGTGTCCAGGACGCCCCGCAGCTGCAGTGCGGTGTCCTGCACCCGGCCGAAGGACGTAGCAGTAGGGGTGGTGGTGCTCATGGTGACGTCCGATGCTCGGAACCGGCGGGCCGGCTCGCATCCGCTGCCGTCGCGGCAGTCGGGGAGGCGTCAGGCGCCCCACTCAAGGAGATCGGTGCGTCCTCCAGGTCGGGTTCATAACCCCCGTCGTCGTCCCATCGCGCGCCCGAGGTGTCCTCGTCCGGGGCATCCATCTCGCCCGGCGTCCGAGAGCCATCTCGATCGGCGTC
>NZ_JAAFAN010000152.1:0-903 GCF_010287905.1 Cellulosimicrobium composti | reverse complement strand
ACCGCCGATTCCAGGGCGTCGACGGCCAGCTGGGACGTCATGCGGTCTGCGATGGAGTACCCCACGATCCGGTTCGACCACACGTCCTTGACCGCACACAGGTAGACCTTGCCTTCGCTGGTGGGATGCTCGGTGATGTCCGTCAACCACAACCGGTTCGGGCCAGGCGCCGTGAATTCGCGACGCACCAGGTCATCGTGCGCGGGCGCGCCGGGCCGCCCATTCTTCCCGCGGCGCTTCTTTCCGAACACGCACCACCACTGGTTCGCCGAGCAGATCTTCCACACCGTGCGCTCACTGACCTTGTGCCCGGCCGCGTTCACCTCGTCGAACAGCAGCCGGTAGCCGAACTCGGGGTCCTCACGGTGGGCATCGAAGACCGCGTTCGCGAGATACGCCTCCTCGAGCTCGCCGCCGGTGACCGGCTGGGCGAGCCAGGCGTAGTAGTGCTGGCGGTGGAGCTTGAGCACCCGGCACGCCACCGCGACCGGCACCCTGATCGGGGCACCGGCCGCGGCGAGCTCTCTCACGAGCGGGTAGAGCCTTTTCCCGGCAGCTGAGCCTGGGACAGGTACGCCGCCGCCCGCCGCAGGACCTCGTTCTCCTGCTCCAGCAACCGAATCCGACGTCGAGCCTCACGCAACTCCCGTGCGTGCTCCGAGGCGACGCCGGGCTTCACGCCGTCCTCGACATCGGCGGCACGCAACCACTTCGTGATCGTCATCTCATGGACCCCGAAGTCCTGGGCGATCTGTGCCAGCGTCACACCGGGACCACGGTTCCGGGCGACCCGCACGACGTCCTCACGAAACTCACGGGGATAGGGCCTGGGCACAGCAACATCCTTCCAGCCTGCTCGGCGAGCAAGCGATCTGAGATGTCACAGATCCGTGCAGCAGCCCC
>NZ_JAAFAN010000151.1:0-905 GCF_010287905.1 Cellulosimicrobium composti | reverse complement strand
ATGACGTGGCCCATGGCCTGGGCGAGGGCGCCGTCGGTGCCGGGGTGGGGGGCGAGCCATTCGTCGGCGAACTTGGTGTTGTCGGCGTAGTCCGGGGAGATGACGACGACCTTCTGCCCGCGGTAGCGGGCCTCGGTCATGAAGTGGGCGTCGGGGGTGCGGGTGACCGGGACGTTGGAGCCCCACATGAGGCAGTAGGTGGCGTTCCACCAGTCGGCGGACTCGGGGACGTCGGTCTGGTCGCCGAAGACCTGGGGGGAGGCGACGGGTAGGTCGGCGTACCAGTCGTAGAACGAGAGCATGGTGCCGCCCAGGAGCTGGACGAAGCGGGCGCCGACGCCGTGGGAGACCATGGACATCGCGGGGATGGGGGAGAACCCGGCGACGCGGTCGGGGCCGTAGGTCTTGATGGTGTGCACGTGGGCGGCGGCGACGATCTCGGCGGCCTCGTCCCAGGTGGCGCGCACGAGGCCGCCCTTGCCGCGTGCGGACTTGTAGGCGCGGGACGCGTCGGGGTCGGAGGTGAGCATCTGCCACGCGAGGACGGGGTCGCCGCCGACGTCGGTCTTGGCGCGCCGGTAGGCGTCGAGGAGGGTGGCGCGGACGTAGGGGTAGCGCACGCGGGTGGGGGAGTAGGTGTACCAGGAGAACGCGGCGCCGCGGGGGCAGCCGCGGGGTTCGTACTCGGGGGAGTCGGGGCCGACGGAGGGGTAGTCGGTCTGCTGGGTCTCCCAGGTGATGATGCCGTCCTTGACGTAGACCTTCCACGAGCACGAGCCGGTGCAGTTCACGCCATGGGTGGAGCGCACGACCTTGTCGTGGGACCACCGGTCGCGGTAGAACACGTCGCCCTGGCGTCCGCCGGTCAGGAACACCTGCCGCAGGTCGTCCGACACCCGCCCCCG
>NZ_JAAFAN010000150.1:0-934 GCF_010287905.1 Cellulosimicrobium composti | reverse complement strand
CCGACGACCCGGACTACGTGGAGCTGGCGAAGTCGAACATCTTGCTGATCGGTCCGACGGGGACGGGCAAGACGTATCTGGCGCAGACGTTGGCGCGGATGTTGAACGTGCCGTTCGCGATCGCGGACGCGACGGCGCTCACCGAGGCGGGGTATGTCGGTGAGGACGTGGAGAACATCTTGCTGAAGCTGGTGCAGGCGGCGGACTTCGACGTGAAGAAGGCCGAGACGGGCATCATCTACATCGACGAGATCGACAAGGTGGCGCGCAAGGCGGAGAACCCCTCGATCACGCGGGACGTGTCGGGTGAGGGTGTGCAGCAGGCGTTGTTGAAGATCATCGAGGGCACGAGCGCGTCGGTGCCGCCGCAGGGTGGTCGTAAGCACCCGCACCAGGAGTTCATCCAGGTCAACACCTCGAACGTGCTGTTCATCGTGGCGGGGGCGTTCGCGGGGTTGGACGACATCGTGGCGGCGCGGGCGCGCAAGCGGGGTGTGGGGTTCGGGGCGCCGATCGAGACGGGTGCGGGGGAGGACCTGTTCGCGCAGGTGCGTCCGGAGGACCTGCACCGGTTCGGGTTGATCCCGGAGTTCATCGGGCGCCTGCCGGTGATCGCGTCGGTGTCGGCGTTGGACTCCGAGGCGTTGGTGCGGATCCTGACCCAGCCCAGGAACGCGTTGGTCAAGCAGTACCAGCGGATGTTCGCGATCGACGGGGTGGAGCTGGAGTTCACCGACGGTGCGGTGGAGGCGGTCGCGGAGCAGGCGTTGCTGCGCGGGACCGGGGCGCGGGGGCTGCGCGCGATCATGGAGGAGGTGCTGCAGCAGGTGATGTTCGACGTGCCCTCGCGTGATGACGTGGAGCGGGTCGTGATCACGCGCGAGGTCGTGCTGGACAACGTCAACCCCACGATCGTGCCCCGCACCGGCACCCG